>NZ_JBUZVP010000020.1:0-144907 GCF_055409485.1 Pseudomonas sp. A125 | reverse complement strand
CAGCAAGGGGCTGACGTCCAATGCGTCCGGTCGATATCAGCAAATGGTGAAGGACTGGCCGCACTACAAGGCGCAGCTCAAGCTGCCTGACTTCAGCCCAGTCAGCCAGGACCTGCTGGCGCTCCAGCACGTTCGCGAATGCAGGGCGCTGCCTGACGTGGTCGCTGGCCGGATCGAGACGGCTATCTCGAAGTGCCGAAACATCTGGGCCAGCCTGCCCGGCGCCGGGTATGGCCAGCGCGAGCATCGTCTCGAGGATCTTCTGAAGCAGTACCGCTTGGCTGGCGGGGTGCTGGCATGAGCGGCACTGGCTTTACCAGGTTGTCGAGGGTATTGGCCAAGGCCAGGGAGGGTGATCTTTTCTTCGAGTGCCCGGGCTGCGACATGGTCCACGGTATTTCCACTGGAGTTGGCCCAGGCCCTCGCTGGGGCTACAACGGCAACGCCGATGCCCCCACGTTCACGCCGTCGGTGCTGGTCCGATATAACTGGTCGGACGGCCCAAGGATTTGCCATTCGTTCGTGACCGACGGGCGCATTCAGTTCCTTGGTGACTGCACGCATAAATTGGCGGGGCAGACGGTTGATCTGCCCGACTGGGAGGATGAGTTATGACGCCGGTGCAGAAGCTGGCCGGCCTGGCGGTGCTGATCCTCCTGGCCATGGCCGCGAGTTTCGGAGCTGCCTGGAAGGTGCAGGACTGGCGCCTGGGCAAGGTAGTGGCAGAGCAGGGCGCCCAGTTTCAGACGGACCTTGCCGCGATCGGCAATGCCGCCGCAGCCCAGGCCCGTGCCGAGCAGGACAAGCGCCTGGCCACCGAGCAGCAACTGGCCGCCTCCGACCAACAACACACCAAGGAATTATCCGATGCCCAGCGCAACCAGGCTTTGCTGCGTGACCGTCTTGCTACTGCTGATGTGCGGCTGTCAGTCCTTCTCGACGCCACGGATTCAGCCAGTGGCTGCAACATGCCTGCCGCCCCCGGCGCCGTCGGCATGGTTCATGCGGCCCGTCGAGCCCAACTTGACCCAGCGCATGCTCAACGAATTATCGGCATCACCGATGCCGGCGACCAAGGATTGATCGCGCTACGGGCGTGCCAAGCGTATGTCAGGGAGGTGTCTCGGTAATTTAAGTTTTTTTTGAAAGTTGCCATAATTTTCCGAGTCAACGTACTTAAGGTGAGACTGTAGCATTATCTATTTTCTGCTTGATCGATTTTAAAATTACGTCAACAGAGTGTGCCTCAGTAGTTCTTCCATCACTTTTTTCTATAATTGATTTTGAACGCTCAGTATCGCCATAAAATTTGTAGATGGCAGCTAAGAAAACTTCAGCGTCACCAAATGGTGTCGCTTCATAAGACTTTTCCGCAAACGAAATAATCGTGCCTTTTACTTTTTGTGGCTCTTGGCGGATCAGGAGGTCAGAGGCTTTAAGTCTATAAATAGTAGATACTAAATTTTTATCCTCAAAAACATGGAGGTCTGGTTTTTTTTCCTCGGTAAGTTCATTGCTTATCTTGTCTAAGAGTTTATCCATGATACGTAATGCTTTATCGTGCTCTCCTTTAAAATAGATTGTCATGGCCCCAAGAAAAATATAGGGGGTGCTGTTTTCCTTATAGCATTTTTGAAATAAGTTAGCGTATTGCGCTCCTTCTTCTTTGTTATCGCTTATTGATGCTATGCCTAGCATTGAGCTGTATATGGAGCATAGTTTTCCAATGTCGGTTATGGTTTTTTCTTCTCTTAGTAGTATTGTCTTTGCCTCTTTAAACTTACCCTGTTCTATTAGTTTTTTTGCGTCATACATGTCGAGATTTTCATCAGCAAAAGATGTGCTGGAGTTCGCAAAAACAAAACCACCTATAAGTAAGGCTAAAAGGCCTGATAGATGTTTTTTTGGCTTTGAGGTCGTTTTAATAATTAGCTTACTAGGATATGAGTTGCACATTGTTACGTCTCCACTTCAGGGTCGCTGCCCCTAATCATTTGCACACTATCGCCATAGGCAATCGAAAACCCGAACTCCCTGACCTTCGGGGTTTCTATCCCCACCCCATCCCTCAATAAAAGCGGGTATGGCGGGAAGATATCATGAAAGGTTATGTTGCCTGCTCGAGCCTAATCCCGTTACCTGGATTACATGAAGAAAATTCCCGTGATGGTGAATTCAGGGTTTTGTCAACATAGCTTCATGGCGTTTTGATCAACCTGCCAACTTGGCTGCGCCATATTCCAAACTAGACGTTGGTTGGTTGGATTAGCTCCGGCCCCTTGCTCCTAACGTTGCCCACGGCCGTATCGACCTTGAACCATTCAAAGGCCTCGGCCGGCTCGCCCTGGTGCAGCACCATCTGCTCGGCGCGCTCTTTGGGCGTGGCCGGGTCCAACCATTCCTGGGCCAGATCCGGTGTCAGCACCACGGGCCGCCGGTCGTGGATGTCCACCATGCCGCCAGCGCTGTCGGCGGTAATGATGACGAAGCCGTCATGCTCACCCGGGCCTTCGTCGCTATCGGGCAGTTGGCCAATGGCGGCGCACAGCACCGGCGCGCCGTCCCGCCGGCGGATCAGGTACGGCTGCTTTTTCGGGCCGCCTTCATCGACCCATTCAAACCAGTTATCAACGGGCGTGATTGCCCGGTGTGGCCATATCGCGCGGAAGAACGGTCCGTGGGCCACTTTCTCGACGCGGGCATTGATCGGCGCGGCGCGGTCCTTGGCCCAGTGCGGCCGCCATCCCCAGCGCACCAGGTCCGCGTGCAGCAGATCACCCTGCAGATGGAGCAGGGCGACTTGAGTTGTAGGGGCGACGTTGTACCGCTCCAGGGGTAACTCACCCACGGAGTTCGCCAGGGCATTGGGCATGCTCAGTGCTGCAACAAAGTCGTGGATGCCGCTGTACTGGGAAAGTCTTCCGCACATAGCTATCTCCGCTCGTCGGCCCCAATGAACAGCCGGGACCAGGCCAATCTCTACACTGTAGACACTGGCCACAGGTATTCGTCATGGCGATCAACATCGAACAGATCAACGCAATGGAGGCATGGTTTGCGCTGCGCAACGATCCGGACTTCATCGCAGCCGATCCGGAAGATCGATACGAATCGCGCTTGGTGCTGGCTGACGACATGAAAGAGCGCGGTGTGATCGACACCGGAGAATGGCGCGAGCTGGTTGAAGAGGCGGTCGCCGCGTACGGCGTGGAGTTAGGCTGAGGTTTCTTTCAGGTTCTTGAGTTCAGCCAGCAGCCGCTGGTTCTCCCTGAGAAGGTAATCGCGCTGCTCGGCAACGAGCTTCATGCCGAGAATGGCAGGCTCCGAGCATCGTTTTTTCAGCCCACTGATTTCAACCAGGGCTATCTTGAGCGTTTTCTCTACCTTCGCTTTGCCGGTGGCCAGCGCGTCATTCATCTGCACCAGGCCGGATATGTTCGCCCGCGCCTTGCGCAGTTGCACCTGCAGGTCTGCAACCTCGTCCTCGATCATCGAGCAGTGGTGTTTGTACATTTCCAGAGGCGTAGGGCAGCCAAGCCACTCGCAGGTGTCTTCATCGATGTTCATGATGTGGGGGGTTCCGAATGCTGTATGTGCATACAGTAGTCGAGGCGTGAGAATGCCGGAGGTGTTAGCCGACGAAATGCAGGCTTACCCGACGATCAGTCAGGGGCCATGAGGACGGCCAGGGTCAGTTTGATGAACTCTTCGTTCTCGTCGATGGTGTGCAGCGCACCGCGCACGTTCTCTGCCACATCGGCGGAGCCGCGCTGCTCGACCCAGTTCGATAGCTCCATGATGGAAGCCTCAAGGGCCAGCTGGTTTTCGTACATCTTAGAGAGCAGGGAAGGGAGCAGGTCTGAGTTGGGCATCGGCGTTCCTCTGGTGGAGTGAACAGTTTAGCAGTCGGTGTTCTTTGGGGGGTTGTGTTCGGTCGGCAGGACGCCGGGGGAGATGGTAAAATAACCGGCGCGGGCTGAAGCAGATAATCCCAGCGCCGAGAAAATAGTACAGTGGTTAGTACATCGGCTCGGTTGGTTCGAATAGGCGACCAATAAATAATGGCTTTTTGTGCCTTAATTAGACTCCGGCTTCGGGCACCATCTTACATTCCATTGAGAGCTTTTAAGTTCCTTGGAAGCGTTGAAAAACCTGCCTTCTGGCGGGTTTTTTCGTTTTAGCGTTCCGTGTTCACTTAAATTTGAACTGACCTCCAAAGGTTGGACACAACCATAAATTCAACATCTTCGGCCTCTGGGAGCGCCGCTATGAGGAGGGCAGTTTTGATGCCCTTACCAAGCCCGGGCGAGCACAAGCAGAAGAGTCAGTTTCCACCAGGTTGCAGGTCGATTTTCTCTGACGGTTTCTTCGACCTGGAGGTTGGCGTGGAATCACAGCCGGGCTGATTTGCCGGCACTGCATCGCAGCTGATTCGGAAACCTCCAACCCTCATGTCAGAGTCGCCGTGCCCAGGGCTGTACGACGAACATGCGCCGAGAGTCGCAGAAACTATGAGCATCGCTAGGTATTTCATCTGGGGTCCGTTCCTAGTCACTCCGATAATTCACTGCAGTATATCGAAAGCATCCCTTTGCGGCTGGTCGCGTCTTCCGCACATGGCTACGCCCTCGCTCTGAAACCTGAGCTTAGACATTGGTTTTGGGGCGAGACATCAGGTCGTTCAACATCGCGCGCAGTGTTTCTGCTTCGCGCTTGCTGGATGCGGCCGATGTTGCGAGGACGTCGATTTGCTTGCGCATGGCGGCCGCTTCGGTGCCTCTTTCGGCGAGGTAGCCCCGGAACTGGGTTTTGACAGCCTCGGCATCGGCCAGCATCTGCACCAGGCCGTGAATGTCCTCCCTCGCTTTGCGCAGCTGCAGGTTCAGTTCATGGACCTCATTCTCCAGGAGGCGGGCGTGCTGTTTGTGCATTTCGAGGGGCGAGGGCATGCCAAGCCACTCACAGGTGTCTTCATCAATGTTCATGGAGGCGGGGTCCGGATGCTGTATGCCTATACAGTATTCGAGATTGGATAAGGCGCAAGGCTTGAGGCGACGAACTGCAGGGCTATCCGACGATTAGCCGGGCGCCATATCGAGGTCTTTCATGCAAGTCGCCATGCTCTTAAACGTTCTGGCTGGCAGACAGATGACAACGGCTCGGCGATGACTCGCACCGTCGAGCGCTGGCTTGTCGATGGCACACAGTTGTGCAAGATTCAGATCGCTCTCAACCTCGATGTGCACCCGTTTCTGGATGAGCAACGAAGAGCATTCAAGGCATCAGGACCGAGTCGACAACGTGAATCACACCGTTGGACTGCATCACGTCTGCAATGCTGATACTCGCCTTACCGCCTTTGGCATCGACCACCCAAAGCTTGCCGTCATGCAGCTTGATAGTCAGCGACTCACCTTGAACTGTTTTCAACACGACGGTCCCGCCATTCTTTTTGGCGTCGGCCATCAGTTGGGCAGACGTGTGAGTGCCGGGCACGACATGGTAGGTCAGGATTTTAGTCAGGTCGGCTTTGTGTTCAGGCTTGACCAGAGTGTCGACGGTACCCGCTGGCAGTTTGGCAAAGGCTTCGTTGGTCGGTGCGAATACGGTGAAAGGGCCTTTGCTATTGAGCGTATCAACCAGGCCGGCAGCCTTGACCGCTGCTACGAGTGTCGTATGGTCCTTCGAGTTGACCGCGTTCTCAACGATGGTTTTGCTCGGGTACATCGCTGCGCCTCCGACCATCACAGAGTCGGCAGCAACGCTAAGTGTTGCGGTCACGCAGAGAATTGCGAAGCAGGCGGCTGCAGCAAGTTTTTTGTAAAAAGCGTGCATGATGTTACTCCTTGGCTCTTATGCCCTCCGAGTGAGGGGTATTGAATCTACGAGCCAGCGACTGAATTGGATGCACCGATTCACCCGATAATTTCTTGAGCGCCACGCGTGCCCGCTCAGGCACACGCACGGCGTCATTACCAATGACTGCTTCGGCTTGGGCCCGCCTGGTGTATCCGCCTAGGCTTTCGCTCCTCGCACAATCCTTCCCTCCTTGACCTCATCTGCATACCCGCAGAGCTTTTGCTGCTGCGCCGCGAGCAGGGCGCACAGCTTCATCAAGGCGATGGCGTCATCAGGCGATTTGGCGAGCCCCGCAATAGCCGTAAGCTCAGTCACCGACCAGGCGATAACGGCCGTCGCGTCTTCAAGGTCGTAGAACAGTTCCTGCTGGGCAGTCCTGGGGCCGTCGAGCTTTTCCATCAGATTTGCCATTTACCGGTGCTCTCCATGGAAGTGGTTCAGCGCTATCAATTCAGTCACCGCCACCCAGCGCTTTACGAACGGATCGGCGCTGGTTTCACGCCTGCTCAATATAAAGACGAGACGAAGGCCTCGATCGGCTCTGGCAACAAATCCTGCGGGTGATCCCCGCCAAATGTCGCGATACCGCTTTTACCTGTCGCGATCCCGGAGCTGATTACAGCGCCTGAGGAAACCTCAATGACGCTGATTTTGACTTCTACCTTGTCAGGGATCATCGACCATTCAGTTGCGCGGTCTTCCCAATGCAGGATGGACGCAAGAATAAGGATGTCCTGGCTGCTGCGCTTGGCTTTTTCCAGGCTCAACTCATAGCTGGAGGCTTCTGCATCCACCGTTACCACCGCAGAGCGGCGGGAAAACGCAGCGTAAAGGATTTGCGCTGTATTGCGACCGGAGCCTTTATAAACCTGGTCACCGTATTCACCGTCTGCGGGAGTGGCGATGTATACCTTGTCCGTTTGCCTGATCGGGTGATTAAACCCAGACTGGCCGGGCAGCCATTGATGAGAATCGGCGCAGCCAGAAAGCGCGACGACCAGGAGCAGAACAGCGGGGATACGCATCTCGATTTCCTTTTCGTAAGTTCCGCAAAAATTGGATCATACCGTTCAATCACTAGACACCGTTCGCCAAATAGCACGACGACCGGTACCGCAATAAATCGAACCGCGGAATTTGTCGGCACCTCCAACGTATACGCCCCAGAGAGAGGGCATTGAGAGGTGTGTATGAACAACGACGCAAGCCTGCAGGGCAGTACTCCACCCGACTATCCACTACCCGTATCGCCGGGTCCACTTGAACCCGGAAGGCCTGATGTCGTTCCGGTTCCTGAAGAGGGTATTGATGAGTTGCCGGATAACGAGGGAGAGCGACCCCTGGATGACGACCATACGGGCCTCGATCCTGAGCGCGTCAAAGAAGAGACGGACAATGCCGTGATGGATAACGACCAGGATCCGCGCTGATAGATCGGGCGCTACTTCAGACCGATGCGTTTGCGCATCTGTGCCGTGATGGTTTGCTTTGTCTTAGGCATATCAGCCCACGGATCGACGTCCAGCTCGCCTAGGCGTTGATGGATGTTTTGAATGTTCCAGACGTTAGCGCCTTTGATCTCCTTTAGCTCATCTCGCAAGATCGGCACTGACACCGGCAGGCCTTCGCGGGTACGTGCCGAATAGGCGCAAATAGTGGTGGCGCCCAAGCCATTGCGCAGATAGTCGATGAAGATCCGTCCCACCCGGTTTTTGGGGCCGGAAACCGCCGAAAACCGATCGGGAAGCAGATGGGCAATATGTTTGACCACCGCGTGGCTAAAGCTTTTTACCGCATCCCAGTCTGCTTTCGGCGTCAACGGTACGACAATGTGGATACCTTTGCCGCCACTGGTTTTCAGGAAAGATTTAAGCCCCAGTTCGTCCAGTACCGTTAACGTCAGTTGGGTGGCTTCCACCATGCTCTTCCATGGCAGCGCAGGGTCGGGGTCAAGGTCGAGAATAAATCGGTCAGGGCGATGCAGATCGTTGGCGACGGCGTTCCAGGTATGCAACTCAATGGCGCTCATCTGAACCGCGCCCACCAGCGCCTCAAGGTTATTGATCAACATTACAGGGTGACCCGTCTCTGCTTTGCCGATGATTTCAATCCCAGGGATTGCCAGGCGCTCTGCATTCTTCTGAAAGAACAGTTCGCCGCCAATACCGTCCGGGGCACGCACCAGCGCGACAGGGCGATTTAGTAATTGCGGCACAAGCCAGTCAGAGATGCCAATGTAGTAATCCGCCAAGTCACGTTTGGTCGAGCGGCTGCTCGGGTCAATCACGCGTTGGGGATGCGTCAGGCGGATCCTGGTTGATCCGTCGTCGCCGGCCTTACCCTTGGCCTTGGCTACAGGCGGTTGGTTTTTCTCTGACTTTTTCTCGGCCTCAGGGGCAGGGGCAGGGCGCTCCTCGATGATCGACTTCGCTGGTTTATCGTCACGCAGGCCCTGGAATACGGCGTGTCTTACCGAGCCCTCCTGGGTGATCTCAGCAAAGGCGACCTCTGCCAAAAGCGAGGGTTTCAGCCAGTGCACGTCCTTGGCTTCAAAGCCAGTGGGTGGGTTGACGACTGCAGGCTTGGTGACTTCAAGCGGGGTCAACTGTTTGTAGATCGTATTCAGCGTTACCTGGTTGAATCCAGTACCAACCTTGCCGGCGTATTTCAGCTCGCCGCTGTCTATGTCGTGCAGGCCCAATAGCAGCGCCCCGAATTTACTGCGCGAACCCTTTGGCTCGGTATAGCCGACGACGACAAACTCTTGCCGGTGTTTACATTTGAGCTTGATCCAGTCGCCGCTGCGTCGCGATACGTAGGGGCTGCCAACACGTTTGCCGATGAGGCCTTCCATTTGCATTTGGCAGGCACTGTTCAGCAGTGCTTGCGGTGTTTCGGCGAAGTCGTCCGAGTACCTGAGAACCTCATCCTCACTGCGCTCCAGCACCTTGGACAAGGCTTTCCTGCGCTGTTCGACCGGCACCTCCCGCAAATCCATGCCGTTGAGAAAAGGCATGTCGAAGAGGTAGTAAACAATATTGCCGCTGCGGCCCAACTCAAATGCATTTTGGAGTGCCTGAAAATCCGGAATGCCTTTCTCATTGGCAACAACCATTTCGCCATCCAGCCACGCGGACTTTAAAGCGAGGCTGGCGATTGCTTCGGCCTGCCGTGGAAGCTTGTGCGTCCAATCATGGCCATTGCGGGTAAACAGTTGCACCTTTCCCTCATCCACTTTTGCCATGATGCGATAGCCGTCGAATTTGATCTCATATCGCCAATCACCGTCGGAGGCTGAATCCACCAGCGTGGCCAGTTCAGGCTTCAGGCTTTCAGGAAGATCAGAGGGGTGGGCATTCGCCAGCTGGGTGTTTCCCGGCTTGGCGGGTGGCGCAGGCGGCTTCTTGACAGATTTGGGCTCGGCCGATTTTCCTGAGCGCTTTTTGGGCACGAGAGTGCGCTCGCTCAACACACTGTGTGATTGCGCTTTCACGATGTTGTAATCGCTTTCTGGCCGAGCGAATTCGTCCTGATGCTTTATCAGAAACCACTGCTCCTGCTTGCCGGGAATATGCGTCTTGACCAAGTTCCACAGGCCGCCAAGCTTCTCGCCCTGCAACTCAAATTTCAGCCGGCCTTTCGCGTAGGCCTCGGCGGGATCGGATAAGGGCTTCCAGATACCGCGATCCCACACAATGACGTCGCCAGCACCGTAATGGCCCTGCGGTATCGTCCCTTCAAACGTAGCATAGTCAAGCGGGTGGTCTTCGACATGCACGGCCAGGCGTTTGGATTTTGGATCGAGCGACGGGCCCTTGGGCACCGCCCAGCTTTTGAGGGTACCGTCGAGCTCAAGGCGAAAATCATAATGCAGGCGAGTTGCGTCGTGCTTCTGGATGCAAAACTGCAGCGCAGCAGGTTCGGCGGTGTTTCCCTTTGCAGGCGGCGCTTTTGCCGCGCCAGAGGGCTCTGAGGTCGCGTCGAAATCACGCTTGCGATTGTATTCGCCAAGGGCGTCAGGTGGCATCGCTATAGTTTCGGTGGCGCCTGAGCCGCTCCTGGGCTTGTTTTTGGGCCTGGCTCGCCGGGACGAGATCTCAACCCACGTTGGAGCGTGATCACTGGCGTGTTCTTCGCCACGTACCCATGCATCCACGCCAGCGTTCTTCAGGTAAGGCGCAAGTACCGGGTTCAGCAGAAGATGGTCGATGCGCAAGCCGGAATTTTTTTGCCAGTGCTGACGGAAATAATCCCAGAACGTGTACACGCGCTCTTGCGGATACAGGTGTCTCAGCGAGTCGATCCAGCCTTGGCTCAATAGTCTTTGAAAGCACTCACGGCTTTCTGGCTGGAGAAGGGCATCCTTGAGCCACGAGCGGGTGTTGTAGATGTCAAGGTCGGTGGGCACAACGTTGTAGTCGCCGGCGAGGACAACAGGGTGTTCGCTGGCCTTTAATGTTTCGGCATGCGCAATCAGGTGCTCAAACCAGTTGAGCTTGTAATCAAATTTCGGCCCCGGTTGCGGGTTTCCATTTGGCAGGTACAGGCACCCCACGATCACGCCATGCACAGCCGCTTCCAGGTAGCGAGACTGCGTGTCGTCTTCAGCTCCAGGCAAGCCTTTATGAATCAGGAGGGGCTCGGAGTCGCGCGCAAGAATCGCCACTCCGTTCCAAGAGGCTTGGCCATGGTGCAATGAACCGTAGCCTGCTGCCTCAAGATCGCCTGCAGGGAAAGCTTTGTCCTGTGCTTTCAGTTCCTGCAGGCACACGATGTCTGGGCGCTCTTTCTCAAGCCATTGCAAGAGATTAGGCAGTCGCGCCCCTATGCCGTTGACGTTGAATGTCGCGATCCTGAGGTTCTGCATTGCCTCGATCCTTCAATATGCCCGGAACTTTTTGCCTACAGCAATAGGTGTGTGACCGATGCCAAAGGCATCGGTATCAAACTGATGTGCTCGAAATTCAGATTATTTCATCAGTTCATGCGCCTGAACCGATCCTCTTTCTGGATTGAAGCAACTGAGGCGCACCGGCACCGACTTGGCCGCCGGCACCTTACTGCGTTCGGCGTGGTGCCAGAGCGGCACCAGCGCGTTGCACTCCGGGTAGTAGGCCGCAGCGCAGCCCTCGGGAATATCGTAGGCAATGATTTCGAACGGGCCGACCTGACGCTTTACCTCAGGCTCGATGGCGGTGGTCAACAGCACCTGCTGGCCGACCTCAAAACCCAGACGCACGATGTCGTTGCAATGCATGAAGATCACTTCGCGCGTGCCACTGACCCCGCGAAAACGGTCGTCATACCCGTAGATGGTGGTGTTGAACTGGTCATTGCTGCGCAGCGTCATCAGTTGCAGCACGTCGCGCGCCGGTTCGGCGAGGTTGACGTCATCGTCTTCGGCCAGCGTCACCGGCCTGACGAACTGCGCCTTGCCCGTTGGGGTCTGCCATTCGCGTTGCGCAGCGGCAATTGGCCGGTGGAAACCGCCGGGCTCAACCATGCGGGTTTCCATGTCATGAAAAATCTGCGGATAGATCGTGCTGATGGCGGTCCTGACCGTCGAATAATCGTCGCACCAGGCTTGCCAGTCGATGCGGTTACCGGGCGCCAAGGCGGCCATGGCCAGGCCGGCGACGATGCTGGCTTCGGCACGCACGTGCGGGCCGACCGGTTCGGCGCTGCCGTGCCAGCCGTGGATGCAGCCGGTGCTGTCCTCGGTGGTGTAGGTTTGCGCCACGCCGTTTTGCCGATCAATCTCTATGCGCCCCAGGCACGGCAGCAGCCACATATTTCGGGCGGGCAGCAGGTGGGTGCGATTGAGTTTGGTGGCGACCTGCACGTTCAGTTCAAGCCCTTTCCACGCCGGTTCCATGCGCGAGGTGTCGGGTATTGCCCGCAGGAAGTTGCCGCCCAGCCCGATGAACCCGCGCACTTGCCCCGACAGAATACCTTCGCAAGCGTCCACGGTGCACAGGCCCTTGTGCGCCGGGACCCTGAAGCCGAAGTGCTGCTCGATCAGCTCCGCCGGGACCTTTTTCGGGTCTTCGGTGATGCCCACGGTGCGCTGGCCCTGCACGTTGGAATGGCCGCGCACCGGGCAGATGCCGGCGCCAGGTTTGCCGATATTGCCGCGCATCAGCATCAGGTTCACCAGCATCTGTACATTCGCGACCCCGTGCCGGTGCTGGGTTAGGCCCATGCCATAGACGAACATCACACGTTGGCTGCCGGCGTACACCGTTGCGGCGGCCTCCAGTGCGCCGCGCGTGAGCCCGCTTTTGTGCTCCAGTTGCGCCCACGTGCAGTCACGCACGTAGGTGGTGAACGCCTCGAAACCTTCGGTGTGGGTGGCGATGAAGTCGTAGTCGAGCACGGCCGGTGTGCCGCGTTCAGTGGCGCAGTCATCCATTTCCAACAGCGCCTTGGCGATGCCGGTGATGGCCGCCGTATCACCGCCAATCGCCACCTGGTGGTATTGGGTGCTGATCAGGGTCGACTCGGGCGTGAGCATTTCGCTGGGCGATTGCGGATTGACGAAGCGCTCCAGCCCGCGCTCGCGCAAAGGGTTGAAGGTGATGATCGGCACGTCGCGCCGGCGCACGTCCTGCAATTGATGCAGCATGCGCGGGCTGTTGCTGCCGACGTTCTGGCCAAAGAAAAACAGGCAGTCGGTGTGGTCGAAGTCGTCCAGGGTCACGGTGCCGACCGGCACGCCGATGCTTTCCTGCAAACCGACGGAGGTGCTCTCGTGGCACATGTTTGAACTGTCGGGCAGGTTGTTGGTGCCATAGGCCCGGGCGAACAGCTGGTACATGAAGGAGGTCTCCAGCGAGGCGCGCCCGGAGGCATAAAACACCACGCTGTCGGGCTCCATCGCTTTGAGCTGCGCGCCAATTGCCTGATAGGCCTCGTCCCACGACGTCTCACGGTAGCGGTCGCTCTGCGGGTCATAACGCAGGGGATGGGTCAGGCGGCCCTGTTGCTCAAGCGCATAGTCGGGCCAGTCGCGTAATTCACTGAGGGTGTGTTCGGCAAAAAACGCCGGGTCGGTCTTCAGCGATGTCAGTTCCCAGGCGGTGGCCTTGGCGCCGTTCTCGCAAAACTCCAACGCATGCGGGCGGCCGGGTTTGGCCCAGGCGCAGCTGACGCAGGCGAAACCGTCGGGCTTGTTTTGCTTGAGCAGCGCAACGGGCGCCTTGGTCAGCGCCTGTTCGCGCCACAGGATCTGCATCACCGATTTGGCCGAGCCCCAGCCTCCGCTCGCGTGGGTGTAAGGCTGGAAATGGGTCTTGGGATGAATGAGCATCGTGGCACTCCCGGGCGCTGGCTGGATAACCTTGGGACGGGCCGCAAGGGCAAAGGTTCGAGCGGAATGCCGGACGGGAGGCGCCGTTTGTCTGCGCTGCGCAACACCGAGTGAACCCATGGCCGCCGAGCGTCCTCCACACCCCTGTGTGTTCTGAAAAGACGAAGAGGTAAGTGGCATGAAAGCAATCAGGATTGAGCAATTTGGCGGCCCCGAGGTCATGCACGTGCGCGAGGTCGAGGTGCCGGAACCCAAGGCGGGTGAGGTGCTGGTCAGGAATGTCTTTGTGGGTATCAACCCCGTGGACTACAAGATTCGCGAGGGTCAGTACCCGCAGGTCAAGCAGGACAAATTGCCGCTGACGTTGGGCCGGGAAGTTGCCGGGGTGGTCGACAAGGTCGGCCAAGGCGTCAGTGGTTTCAAGCCAGGCGACCGCGTGTTTGCCATGATCGGTGCCGACGGCGGTTATGCCGAGTACTCGCGGGTGCCGGCCGAACATCTGGCGCTGATCCCTGAAGGCCTTGATTGGCCGTCTGCCGCCGGCGTGCCGCTGGCCGGGCACACTGCCTGGCAGGCCTTGGTCGAGCACGGCCAGGTCGAGCAAGGGCAGAAGGTGTTGATCCATGGAGGCACCGGTGGCGTCGGCCATTTCGCGGTGCAATTCGCCAAGGTCAAAGGCGCCCAAGTGTATGCCACCGCATCCACTGACAGCCTGCCGTTCCTGCGCGAGCTGGGCGTCGACCGCGCCATTGATTACAAGACCGAACGGTTCGAGGACATCTGCAAGGACTTCGACCTGGTCATCGATTTGATCGGCGGCGACACCCAGGCGCGTTCATGGCAGGTGCTTGGCGAGGGCGGGCGATTGGTCTCGACCCTGACCATGCCCGATGCGCACCATCCCCAGGCGGCGGGCAAGACCGGCACACGGTTCACCGCCGACCCGCGGGGTGAGGAACTGGCCGAGATCGCCGGGCTGATCGCGGCGGGCAATGTGCAGGTGTATGTGGCCAAGACCTTTGAACTGGAGGAGGCCAAGCAGGCGCTGGACTTCCTTGCCGACGGACACGTGCACGGCAAAGTTGTATTGCACGTCAGCGAATGAGGAGGCGGTATGAGCGAGCATTCAAAACCCAGCCCAGGCACCCATGCCGGGCAAAAAGTACGCCCTGAAACGGCCAAGCGAAACGACAAATCGGAAAACCCGAATGTCGATCGCCCTTGGGAAGCCGAGCGGGGTGGCGTTGCCCCTGGCGGGCCTTCGAAAGACCCGGAGTCAGGGGCGTGACAGCGCGCTGATGTACCAGCCCTGTTTTTGACAGGGCTGGCCGTTCATGTTCGCTTCGCGCGCTTGATGCGCATCCACTCTCGATACGCAGCAGTACGTTGTGCGTCTGCGAGCTTCTTGGCCTCGGTAAAGCGTGCCCAGGTTGCTGCATCGCCGCTGTAGGCCTCGATGATTTGATAGGCCAGCGTGTCCAGCCGATCAGCTTCGAAGAACATCTGGGTATTTTGCACCATGACTTCATCCCAGGCTTGCCCGGATGTGTGTTTGAGTAATTGACTGGTCATTGCGTGAGAGCCTCCGTCCACTGGATCGCTGCCGCGCCGCTCCAACGCACCTCAGTGATGCCGTATTTTTCTGCCATCGGTTTAGAGACGCGTTTGAGTTTTTGCTGGCCAAATTTGGGTATGACCGCGACGCCGGCATCGCAACTGGCCCAATGCCAGGCCTCGACGTTATCCATGCGTGGCGCCCGCACGATGAACGACCTGCGCTCACCGTGCAGGAGATAGTTGATAGTGAATAGTTCGTTGGGTTTCATGAGGCCTCCCTATGCTCATGAACTACAGATATTTGGCGTCAAAAAAAATTCAAATAAATTGTCCGACAATTCGATGAGCAACACGGCAGGGCCGAATTGATCAGTCGTCCACCGTGAATGTCACCCAGCCTGGACCGCCATTGGGACGTTCCAGTTCTGCAATCACACCGCTCACGGAGGAACCGTCAGGCAAGTTGACCGCCACAAAGTTAGGGTTGCCGGGCCAGTCGAGCGGGGTCTCGAAGCTCAACCGCGCAAGGGTGGGTTTGCCGCTGCTGGTCAAATGGATCGAGATTGACGTGTTCAAGCGTTCGTCTGATTGCGTTCCCAGGTGCCGGGAGGCGGTAATCACACTGGCAATACCTTGGTAATCGTAAGACATGCTGGGTCACCTCATTTTATGGGCACAGTTGCTGTTCGCCCGTGGCATCGAGTTCGTCGTACACATATGCCTGGCCTTCCAATGATCCGAGCGCCTTTATCAGCTCGCAGCCCGGGCAGTATTTTCCATCGAAAGTCCTCCATGTACGTGTCTTGCGATAGAGACGGCGGGGCAAATGATCGTTCAATCGGAATGACCGAAAGGTACTGTCAGTGGGTGTGGGGCGTCGCGGTCGGGTCGGTGATCTGAATGACAGTGCCCTGACGCCACGCATCCGCGCCTGGCGCAATGGGCGGTGCGACGATGTCTGCGCGTGCCTGTTTTTTCTGCGCGCTGTCGATCCCCATCCGCTGGTCCCGTTCAGCGACCATGTGTGCATCCGCCTGGCCGTCGGCGGTGAACCCCATCATCAGTTGAGGTACGCCCAAGGGCAGGCGTTTGTTGAGGTCGGTATGCCAGGTGTGCCAGGTTTTGCCATAGGTATGCACCAGTTTTTCCATCAGCGCATGCTCGGCTACCGCAGGAATGCCTGGAGCAACCAACTGACCCGATTTCACTTCATGCACGTGGCTGTGCCACAACGCTTTCTCCGGCGGGGGCAGGCCTTTGAACAGCTGCTCACTGATGATGTATTCCACACCCATCAGCTTGGCGTCCTTGCGGTTGCCGTCATAGATCACGCACTGGATCACCTCTTCATTGAGAATCGCGCAGTAATGATGAGCTTCCATTTGCACGTCGGGGTGGCCGTTGTAGAAGTGGAAACCATCCAGGTAGGCGTTCAGTGCGTCTATCGGCGGGCGCGACTGCAGCAGGGCGGCGCCGGCCTCCAGTGTTTGTGTGCTTGCGGTTTCAGGCTCGCCGGGTGCTTCGACGTTTGAAGGTGAGGTGTTGCCTGCGCATGCGCAGAGCAGCGCAAGGGACGTGGCCAGGGACAGTGAGGCGGCGGCGCGGTAGGTTGCGGTGTCAATCATCGTAGGTTCCTTCCTGTTGCTGTCATGGTCGTGAAACGGGTGGCAGCAAGGCACGGTCAGGGGCGTGTGGCTGGATGGCCGACCCATAGGCTGCGGTAAATCTCGTGGTCTCCCTTCACGGGACTTTGATCAGGAAACGGCAGCTGTTTGATGCTCGCCAGTTGCGCCTGGGTGGGCGCTTCGCGACAGATATCCGCGTGCTGGCCCGGCGGGTAGGCGCCTACCACCAGGAAGTCTTCGCTGGCGCTGATATTGCGGTGCCCGGTCCCGACAGGCAGCAGCAGGACATCCCCCGCGCGCACCTCCACGACGTGCCCGTTTGGGCCGCCCAGCATCAATTGGGCATGGCCCGTCGCAACGCCCAGTACCTCATGCCCCTGGGTATGGTAGTGGTGATAGTCATAGACGCGACTGCGCCATTTAGGTGGCCAGCCTTGCGCGCTGAACATCTCCTCAAATCGCACGGCCAGGTCACCGAGTTGCGGCGAAAGTACCTGAGTGAAAACGAGCACAGGGAGGTCCGGGTTATTCGGCACGGGGTAATTTGGCTCGAACATCAGGGACGTCTGCGCCGGTGAATCAGCCGGTAAAACAGTCATGAAAAAACTCCGATTGAGCGTGTTGCCATGCAATCAAGGCGGGTCATCCGGCTTGCTCGAGCATCACGGTGGCTGCGATTGAGCCTGTATGCGTGCCACGCACAGGCCTTCTCATACACAGTGGGAGGCGAGGGACGAGGTAAAGTTTGAACATTCTGCAAACGCTTCGACGAATGGCGTACGCCTGATTCGATCAACGCCTGCGCTACGGATGCTGAACGTTTTTTTTAAAGCCGCGCCGGTTCATCCAATCGAGGCAGAGCTGTTCGGACTTTTTGAACAGTTGCGAGGATTACCGCTCGTCAGACTGGAAGCGGATTTCTTGAACATACGATTTCTTCTCCCGGACAGATAAAACATGTGCTGACGAAAATTTCCTTTCGTCCTGCCTCTGGGAGAACGCAATGAAAGCCATCGTTTACAACGGCCCTCGTGACGTCAGTGTGCAAAATGTACCGGACGCCAAAATCGAAAAGCCCACCGATGTGTTGGTGCGCGTAACCACCACCAATATTTGCGGATCTGATCTGCACATGTACGAAGGCCGGACCTCGTTTGAAACCGGCAGGGTTTTTGGCCACGAAAATCTGGGCGAGGTGATTGAAGTAGGGGTAGGGGTTGATCGGGTCAAGGTAGGCGACCGAGTTTGCTTGCCGTTCAACATCGGCTGCGGTTTTTGTGAAAATTGTGAAAAAGGCCTGACCGGCTTTTGCCTGACCGCGAACCCTGGCAGTGCCGGTGCCGCCTATGGGTTTGCCGACATGGGCCCCTACCAGGGTGGGCAGGCTGAACTGCTTCGAGTGCCGTACGCCGACTTCAATTGCCTGGTGTTGCCCGAGGACGCGCAAGAGCGTGAAGAAGACTATGTGATGCTCTCGGACATCTTTCCGACGGGTTGGCATGCGACCGAGTTGGCCGGCCTGCTGCCTGGCGAAAGCATCGCGATCTACGGTGCCGGGCCGGTGGGGTTGATGGCAGCCCATTCAGCCATGATCAAGGGCGCGTCCCAGGTGTTTGTGGTCGATAACCATCCTGACCGTTTGAAGCTGGCCGCCCAGATGGGCGCCACGCCCATCAACTCGCTCGAGAAGGAAGCAGTGGATCAAATATTGAATCTTACCCATGGCAAAGGCACCGATCGCGGCTGTGAGTGTGTGGGTTACCAATGCTGCGATCGCCACGGTCACGAAGCCAATCACCTGACCATGAACAACCTGGTCGCTTCAACCAAAGCCACGGGCGGGATCGGTGTTGTCGGCGTGTTCGTACCGCAGGATCCAGGTGCAAAAAATGAGCTGGCGAAGGAGGGCAAGATGGCCTTCGACTTTGGCGCCTTTTGGTTCAAGGGCCAGCAAATCCGCACCGGCCAGGCCAATGTCAAGGTCTACAACCGACGCCTGGCGGAGCTTATTCACCACGATCGGGCACATCCGTCGCAAATCATTTCCCATCGCCTGAAACTGGCTGAAGGGCCTGACGCATACCAGCACTTCGACGCCCGTGAAGAGGGCTGGACCAAAGTTGTGCTCAAACCCGGCGCATGACCGGGAATTCACCTGTGAAATGTCCGCTGGCTGGCGGGCCTCGTCTTCAAGGAGAGTCATGATGAAAAAGCTCTATACCTGCCTCGGCTTTTGCAGCCTGCTACTGCTGCATGGCTGTTTCGACAGTTCCGACAATACAACCAAGAACAATACCGAAGGCACCAAGTCTTCCGTGCAAATGCAGGAGGGGCACTCGCAGGAAAGCCAGTAGTGGGTGAACACTGACTAAGGTAAGTCGGGTAAAACTGAAAGGGCGGGAATTTCAATGAATTGTCTGATTTGCGTGGGCATTGCAGAACGCATTCCGTGCGGTGGCCCATGGGAGGAAAGGGACTGCCCCGAGTGTGGACGCTACCGTATTTCAGATGCGCTGATTTTGGCCTTGATGGACCAAGGCCAGATTTTTGACATTGCCAGAACCAGGGTATGGCTGAGTAGCCGGCGTGAAGGCGGTGCGGTGCCGGTGATTGAGGTCAATCAAGCGTTGTTGGTCAGGTAGCCGTTCACGTTGACGAACCTGCTTGAACCGGCCGCCCGTTTGGTTGCCCCTGGTATCAATGGACTGCAGAAGATCGGGAAACCGGGGCGCTGTCATACCGGGAGATGGCCTTGACCCAGAAACGACGGTATTTGGTCTGGTCTGGGGCGAGTGGCGTCTGGGTGGACCAGGCGTGGCCACGTTCCAGGGTGGCATGGTAGGCCTCCCACTCTTTCGTTTCGGCCACTTCCCGGGCCGTTTTCTCATTAGCGAACCAGCCGAGTATGTAGACTTCACCCTGGTCCATACCGTGCTCGACCAGTAGATAGATTTCTTTCATATGCTTGAACCCGCTACACCCTGTCTTGAAGGCTCAACGATGAAGTATTCGCGCGGCAGCCCGCAAGCACTTCCTGTCGTTGAGTTCTATTGACCCGCATCACGGCGCTGTGCTCAAGCTGTGCCACGGCACGCTGCGTAAAGGCTAAATTGACGTGGTGGCCCCCTTTGTATTCTGCCTGGAGCAGGGCGCCTGCACCGGTTCCCCACCACAGCGGCTCTAGCAGTACCCTGCGGGCAAATGCCAGGCAAAGAAAAGCCCGCGATGGGGAGCGCGGGCTTAAAGGTTTTCACCAGGAGCTGCAATGACCTTAGGCGCCCGTGTGTGAAAGCGGCGTGAAAACCCAGGGCATGGCTGCACCCAATTCAATAAGCCCCCGCTGCCGCCTTTGCGCCGCTGACGATGGCGATGCCGGAGCTGCTGCCAAGCCGGGTGGCACCGGCTTCAATCATCGCCTTGGCCGTTTCCAGGTCGCGCACGCCGCCCGAAGCTTTCACGCCGATCTGCGCGCCTACCACGGCGCGCATCAGGCGCACATCCGCCAACGTCGCGCCGCCATGACCGAAACCGGTGGAGGTTTTGACGAATGCTACGTTCAGCTCACGGCACAGGGTGCAGGCAGTGGTTTTTTGCGAATCATCGAGCAGCCCGGTTTCGAGAATGACTTTAAGCGGCACTGCCCCGCAGGCAGCCAGCACCTGGGCAATATCGTCGCGTACCTGATCCAGCAGGCCGTCCTTCAGCCAGCCAATGTTCAGCACCATGTCGACCTCGCCGGCACCGGCCTCGATCGCAAGTTTGGCTTCATACGCCTTGGCCGCGCTCAAGCCCGCACCCAAGGGGAAACCCACCACAGCGCACACCAGCGCAGCCGCGCCGCGCAGGCATTCGGCAGCCAGCGGCACATTGGCACTGTTGACGCACACGGTCTTGAAGCCATGCTCACGGGCCTCGTCGCACAGTTGGCGAATGCTCGCCTGGGAAGCATCGGCGGCCAGCAGGGTGTGGTCGATATAGGCCGCGAGCGGCAACGGGTTAGTCGGCATGGCAAGTGTCCTGTAAGGATGAGGTGCTGGGAAAAGCCGGTTTGTGTTAAGTTGGATGCATTAAATGTGAAATAAATAACATTGTAAATGGAATTTGTGACTGTCCTGATCAAGGGCGCGCATTCAACGAGGGTTGGAACGCAGTGGATTCAAAGAAAAGCGAAAGATTTCGGGCCATGCACAAGGCCTTGCAGGGCGAGTCGGCGATTCACCTGCGTGACATGGCTGCGGTGCTCGGCGTGTCGGAAATGACCTTGCGTCGCGACCTGGCAGACAATCCCCAGGGCCTGCGTTTGCTCGGTGGGCACGTAACCCGTAGCGGCCCGCCGGAGCCCGATTACCAGGTCGCCGAACAAGACCAACGCCACGTTGCCGAGAAGCGCCAGATCGGCGCACTGGCCGCCAGCCTGGTGCGGCCCGGCGACACGGTGTTTATTGATTGCGGCACCACCACGCCGTTCATTATCGAGGCGTTGCCGGATGACCTGGAGTTCACCGCGCTGTGCAATTCCCTCAACGTGCTGCTCAAGCTCCAGCAAAAGCCCCACTGCACCATCATCCTCTGCGGTGGCACCTTCCACCGGCGCAACATGGTGTTCGAGAGCCATGCCGAGGCGGGCATCCTCGACGGCATCCGCGTTGCGTGGGCGTTTATTTCGGCGGCCGGCGTCAGCGCGGCGCATGGGGTGACGTGCTACAACCTCAACGAAGTGGAGGTCAAGCGGCGGGTCATGGCGCGGGCGCAAACCTGTGTGCTGGTGGCCGACCACAGCAAATTCGACGAGGTGCGTGCCGCGCACTTCGCCGAGCTGTCGGACTTCCAGCGCGTGATCAGCGACCCCGGCCTTGAGGCGGCGCAACAGCAGGTGATCAAGGACAGCGGGGCGATCCTGCTGATTTGAGCCTTTACACGCTTGTGATTTTTATTTCATTTGTTTGGAATTTAACAAATTAGCCTTGACACCCTCGGGAGCAAGGCATAGTTTTTCAAATGTGATCGCGGTTCACATTTGTGAGCGTGGCCTCCCTGAAGGTCGCGCCCGAATCCTGACAACAATAAAAATAGGAATCACCATGCTCCAGATAGCCCGTAAACCTGTTCATGTGCTGGCCCTTGCACTGGCTGTCGCGGCCTCGGCGCTGGCGCTGAACGTCCAGGCCAAGGATCTGAAGATCGGTTTCAGCCAGGTCACCCTGCAATCTCCCTTCTATGTACAGCTGCGCGATGGCGCCAAGGCCGCAGCGGCCAAGGGCGGCGACGAGCTGATCTTCCTCGACGCCAACGGCGATATCAGCAAGCAGAACAACGACATCCAGGACCTGCTGACCCGCAAGGTCGACATCCTCATCATCAATGCCGTGAACCCCGACGCCGTGGGCGCCGCCCTCGACGCCGCCAAACGCGCCAAGGTGCCGGTGATTGCTGTCGACCGCGCAATCAACGCGCCGGTGGCCACCACCATCGGCCGTAACAATGCCGAGATGGGCGAGCTGTCCGGCAAGGCCCTGCTCGCCGCCCTTAAACAGCGCGGCGTGACCAAGGGCAAGATCATCGAGATCCAGGGCGACGCCGGCGGCACGGTGATGAAAGAACGTCGCAAGGGCTTTCACACCGCCCTGGCCGGTACCGACTTCAAGATCATCGACGGCCCCTACAGCGAGTACATGCGCGCCAACGCGGTCACGGCGATGCAGGATTTGCTGCAAGCGCACCCCGACCTCAAGGCGGTGATCGCGCATAACGACGACATGTCCATGGGCGCGCTGCAAGTGCTTACCGAAAGCGGCAAGAAAGACGTGCTCGTGGCCGGGATCGACGGCTTGTCCGAGGCCTTGAATGCGATCCAGAACGGCGATCAATACGTGGCCACTGCCCTCAACGACCCACGCTACCTGGGCGAGGTCGCGATTGAAGCGGCGCGCGCACTGGCCGCCGGAAAATCAGTGCCCAGCTTTGTCGACGCCGGTACCCAAGTGGTGACCAAGGCCAACGCGGCCGAGGTCAAGCATGACTCTACCTTCGGCGAATACCGCCCTGGCGCGCTCTAAGGGTCCTGCGCCGCCACCCTATGGATTTTTGCTGGCGCCTCTTGCAGGAGGTGCCCGTTCGAACGCACTCGCCACTCAACAGAGGAATTCACTGTGAAAGCTGCCGTCATGTACCAACCGGGCGATATCCGGGTCGAAGATGTTCCAAAACCTGCGGTCAAGGCCGGCCATGCGCTGGTCCGGGTCGCGGCCTGCGGCGTATGCGGCTCGGATATCCCGCGCATGTTGAGCAAGGGCGCCCACGTGATGCCGCTGATTTGCGGCCATGAATTTGCAGGTTTCATCGAAGAGATCGGCAGCGGCGTCGAAGGCTATGCCATCGGCGAACTGGTGACCGTGCCGCCGATGATCCCGGACGTCAGCAGCGACCAATATGCCCGTGGTTTTCCGTCCCGCTCGGAGCGCTACGACTACTTCGGCAGCCGCCGCGATGGCGCGTATGCCGAGTACGTCAACGTGCCGTTGAGCAACCTGATCAAGGTGCCGCAAGGCATGGACCCAATTGCCGCGTCCCTGGTGGACCCGGCGGCGATTGCCCTGCATGCGATCTGGAAAGCCGACTTCAAGGCCGGGCAGAGCGGGGCGGTGGTGGGTTGCGGGCCGATCGGCCTGTTTGCGATTCAATGGCTGCGGATCATGGGCGCCAAGGACATCGTCGCCATCGACATCGCCGAAGAAAAACTCGCCATGGCCCGCGAAGCCGGGGCTACCCATACCTTGCTCAGCGGCGCGGCGGATGCCGAGTTGCCGCGTTGCCAACTGGTGATTGAAGCAGCAGGCCACCCAAGCTCGATCAACCAGGCCGTGCAACTGACCAAGGCTGGCGGGCACGTGGTGTTTATCGGTATTCCCACCAGCGATGTGGCCCTCAGCACCGCGACGTTCTCGCACTTCCTGCGCCAGGAAATCTCCTTGCATGGCGCCTGGAACTCGTTCTCGGCACCGTTCCCGGGCGACGAGTGGACCGCCTCCATCGACAAGCTGGCTTCCGGTGAATTGCAGTGGCAGTTCATGATTACCCACGACTTGCCGCTGGATGAACTGCCGGCGATGTTCAAGCGCTATGCCGATCGCAGTGAAGTGGCGGCCAAGGTGATTTTCCGTCCCTGAGCCAAGGCTTTTTGCTGTGTGTCGTCAAGCCCGACAGCACTGAGCGTTGCTGGCGGGCTTAAAACAAAAAGCGTCGTCGTGACAAGACGCAGGAGGACTACCGATGACCTTGTTGTTGGGACTGGATTTTGGAACAGGTGGGGTGCGGGCCGGGTTGTATGACCTGCACAGCCACAAATTGGTGCACGTCGCCGAGGCGCCGTATACCACGCAATACCCGCAGTTAGGCTGGGCCGAGCAGGCCCCGGCGGATTGGTGGTCGGCGCTGGGCAAGGCCTGCCGGCAGTTGATGGCCCAGGCCGGGCACCCGCAGGTGGCGGCGGTGTGCGTTGCTACCACGGCCTCCACGGTGGTGGTCGCCCAGGCGGACGGCCAACCGCTGGCTCCGGCGCTGTTATGGATGGATTGCCGCGCCGCTGCCGAGTCGGCGCGCACCGCCCACGTCAGCCACCCGATGATGAACCAGGGCGGTGACGCGGTGGAATGGCTGGTGCCCAAGGCCATGTGGCTGGCCGAGCACGCGCCCCAGGTTTACCAGCGCGCCGAGCGGATTTGCGAGGCGGTGGACTGGATCAACTTTCAGCTGACAGGGCGCTGGGTAGCTTCCCAATTGAATGCCAGCTGCAAGTGGAACTACGACACCTTGCAGCAGCGCTTTCCGGTGGAGCTGTACGCCGAACTGGGCGTGCCGGAACTGGCGCAAAAGCTGCCTCAGGAAGTGATCAAGGTCGGTGGCCGGATCGGTCCATTGAGCGCCGATGCCGCCAGCCATTTGGGCCTTGGCCGCGACACCCTGGTGGCCCAGGGCGGCATCGACGCACACATGGCAATGCTCAGTGCCGGCACCACCGGCGCGGGCGAGTTGTTATTCATCGGCGGTACCTCGGTGGTGCAGTTGATGCACACCCCGCAACGCATCGACGTGCCGGGCATTTGGGGGCCGTACCCCGGCGCGTTGCTTGACGGCCAATGGCTGATGGAAGGCGGGCAAGTGTCCGCCGGCTCGATCCTCAACTGGCTGGCGCAAAAGATGTTCGGCCTCGACGATGCCGGGCACCAACGCCTGATTCGCCAGGCTGGCGAACTGCAGCCCGGCTCCACCGGCTTGCTGGTGCTTGATTACTGGATGGGCAACCGCACGCCGTACCGTTCACCGGACATGCGCGGGGCGATCATGGGCCTGTCGCTGAACCATGACCGGCACGATCTGTACCGCGCCTCGGTGGAAGCGATTGCCCTGGGTTCGGCGAATATCTTTCACACCTGGCGCTCCGCAGGCATCGAGATCACCCGCGTGGTCGCCGCCGGTGGTTTCCAGAAAAACCCGTTGTGGTTGCAGGCCACGGTGGATGCCACCGGCGTGCCGTTCGAAATGGTGCCCCACGACAACCTCACGCTGATCGGTACAGCGGCCGCTGCGGCCTGTGCCCTGGGCGAGTTCGGCAGCTTGCAGGAAGCGGCGACCGACTTCACCACCATTGGCCGGCTGATCGAGCCCGACCCTTACGCCCACGAGCAATACATCGAGCTGCTGGGCCGTTACCGCGCCGCTACCGACAGTGTGGCGCCCATCAGTTGCAAACCGCCGGCCAATCGCACGCTCGGCGTAAGGCCGGCAGCATGAGTGCCCATCCTGAAGAATCATTTGCCACGCGGTTGTCGGCCGACTCACAACGCGACGACCTGATGGTGCAGGTGGCCAAGCTGTATTACGACCTGGAAAAGACCCAAAGCGATATCTCCCGGGAAACCGGCCTGACCCGCTGGCAAGTCAGCCGCCTGCTGCGTGAGGCGCGGGATTGCGGGGTGGTGCGCATCGATATCGTCGCCCGCTCGGCACGCCTGCCGTCGCTTGAGGTGGCGTTACAACGGCGCTTCGGCCTGCGTGAAGCGCTGGTGCTGGATGTGGAGGACGCTGATACCGCCTTGAACGTGGTCACCCAGGCCGCCGCACGCTACCTGTGTAATTTGCAGCCGATGCCGGCGCTGATCGGCGTGTCGTGGGGCCGCACCCTGACCAAGATGGCCCAGTGGCTGGTACCGCGCTGGAACGAGGGCGTCAACGTGGTGCTGCTGAACGGCGCGATCAATACGCGCTCGATGGGCGAGCCCAGCCATAACGTCGCCGAGCGCTTTGCCCAGGCTGCCCGTGGCCAGGCCACGTTGCTGCCAGTGCCAGCGATTCTCGGGCATGCCCATACCCGCGAAGCGCTGGAGCAGGACCCGGTGATCGCTCAGGTATTGCACCTCGGGCAACAGGCGCCGGTGGCGTGTTTCAGCCTGGGTGAGTTGTCTGATCATTCAGTGCTGATGGAGTCGGGCTACATCGACCGCCCACTGCTGGAAGAGCTTGCGCGCCTGGGCGCCGTCGGCGACATCATGGGCCGCTTTATCGGCATGGATGGCGAGCCGGTGATGCCCGAACTCGACGCCCGCACCCTGGGCCTGCCACTCGCCGCATTGCGCGACAAGGCCTGGTCTATCGCGGTGTGCGTTGGCGCGCAAAAGCACCGCATCGTCCATGCCAGCGTCAAGGCCGGCTACGTCAATGTGCTGGCCACCGACGCGGCGACCGCCCGCTATTTGCTGGAGCAGGATCATGAGTGAATTGGCGCTGGATATCCGTCATGTCAGCAAGCGCTTTCCGCCGAATGTGGTGGCGCTGACCGACGCCTCGCTCGACGTGCGGCCGGGGGAGGTGCACTGCCTGCTCGGGGCCAATGGCGCGGGCAAAAGTACCTTGTTGAAAATCGTCGCCGGCGCTCATCGCCCGGATGGCGGTGAGATGTCGGTAGCGGGCCGGCGTGTGGAGCTGAAAAACCCGCAACAGGCGCGCCAGGCCGGGATCGCGATGATTTACCAGGAACTCGACCTGATCCCGCAGATGACCGTCGAAGAGAACCTGATGCTCGGCTACACGCCGCAGCGTTTCGGGATCATCTCCCGGGGCAAGCGCAGTGCATTGGCCAAGGCCGCACTGTTGCGGGTGGGGGCGAATTTTTCGAGTACCGACCGGGTGGGCAGCCTGTCGATCGCCAATCAACAACTGGCGGCCATCGCCCGCGCGCTGACCTGTGAAGCCCGGCTGGTGGTGATGGATGAGCCGTCGGCGGCGCTGAACGAGACCGAACTGAAGCGAGTGTTCCAGGTGATTCGCGAGATCACTGCGGCCGGGGTGGCGGTGTTGTATGTGAGCCATCGGCTGAATGAAATTCGCGAGATCGGCGATCGGGTCACCGTGCTTCGCGCCGGGCGAACCCTGCAAACCCATGATCTGGCGCAGATCGATGACCAGGCGCTGATCGCCGCGGTAGTCGGCGAACACCGTGACCTGCTGGAGCGCAGCCCGCGTCAGGCACCGCAGGAAAACCTGGCGTTGAACATTCGCCGCTTGCAAGGCGAGCAAGGGCTGGACGTGCAAGGGCTGCAAGTGCGCCAGGGCGAAATCGTCGGGCTTGCCGGGCTTAACGGAGCAGGGCGCAGCACCTTGCTCAAGGCCTTGTTTGGCGTGGGCCGCAACGACAGCGATGTGGAGCTGTTCGGCCAGCCTTATCACCCGCAAACCTCGCGCCAGGCGATTCGCCAGGGTGTCGGGCTGGTGCCGGAAAACCGCAAGACTGAGGGGCTGCTGCTGGACGCGCCGATCTACCGCAACGCCTGCCTGGTGCACACCCGGCACTTGAACTGGTTTTCCCATCGCCAGGCCAAGGACCGCGCCGGCCCGGTGCTGCAACGCTTGCAGACCAAGCTCGACAACCTTGAGCAACCGGTGCGCCAACTCTCCGGCGGCAACCAACAGAAAGTGGTCATGGCCAAGTGGGTGATCGACGGCGCGCGGCTGTTGCTGCTGGACGAGCCCAGCCGTGGCCTGGATGTCGGCGCCAAGGCTGACCTCTATGCCCTGGCCCGCAGCCTGGCGCAAGAAGGCGCTGCGGTGCTGGTTGCCAGCAGCGAGCTGGATGAGTTGTACGTCAATTGCGACCGCATCTGGGTGATGCACGAGGGGCGCAATGCGCTGTGTTTCGACCCTTTGAGCGCCAGCCGCGACCAGATCGACCAGGCCATCCTTATCGGTAAAACGAGTGTAGAACCATGACTATTGCGAGCAATCCAAATCCGGTTTTCGATAAGCCCGTCGCCCTCACAGAGCGTCGCCGCAGTGCGGTGCTGGAGTGGGTGATGCGCTACAACTTCGTGTTCATTTTCCTGTTTGCCGTGGTGGTGGCGACGTTCCTGTCGGACGACTTCCTGACCTTCGGCAACATCGCCAACCTGTTCCAGCAAGGCGCGATTGTGGGGATCATCGCCATCGGCATGACCTTTGTCATTCTCACGGCCAACATCGACCTGTCGGTGGGCAGCCTGTGTGCCTTCGGCGGGATCCTGGTGGCCGTACTCCTGCAACAGCAGGTCAGCGGCTGGTTGGCGGTGCCGGCCACGCTGCTGGTGGGCCTGGCCATTGGCACGGTGATGGGCAGCCTCACGGTGTTTGGCAAAGTGCCGAGCTTTATCATCACCCTGGCCGGGTTGGTGTCACTGCGCGGGGCGACGTTTCTGGCCTCTGACGGTGCGCCGATTGGCGGGCTGCCGGCCAGCTTCACCGCGTTCGGTTCGGCGATGATCGACATCTGGCCCAGCGCCGGTATCGCGTTCCCGGTGCTGGGGCTGATCTTCATCCTGATCACCGTCATCGCCTGGCTGGTGCTGCGCTACACGGTGTTTGGCGAGTATGTGCTGGCCACCGGCGGTAACCTGGAGGCCGCGCGGCTGTCCGGGGTGCCGGTGCGGGCGGTGACGATCGCGGTGTTCGCCATCTGCGGCGGCCTGGCGGCGTTCGCCGGCCTGTTGATGACATCACGCCTGCACGTTGGCCAACCGACCGCTGCCCAGGGCCTGGAACTGGATGCGATTGCCGCCGTGGTACTCGGTGGCACCAGCCTGTTCGGCGGACGCGGCAGTGTGGTAGGCACGGCGGTGGCGGTGATGCTGCTGCAGGTGTTGCGCAATATCTTCAACCTGCTGGGGCTGGGCTCGTTCTACCAGATGGCGATCACCGGGGTGATCATCGTGCTGGCGATTTTGCTCAACCGCTTGATCGACCATTACGCCGGCCGTACCTGAGGACACCTTGATGAACGCACTGCTATCCGCGCCAATCAAGGCGGTGATCTTCGACATGGACGGCCTGCTGCTCGACACCGAAGGCATCTACACCGAAGTCACCCAGTTGATTGCCGACCGCTACGGCCGCACGTTTGACTGGAGCATGAAGCAGAACACCATCGGCCTGGGAGCTTATGAACTGGCCAGCTACATTGTGCAGGCGGTGGGCTTGCCGATGAGCCCGGAGACGTTTTTGCAGGAACGCACGCCGTTGATGAACGCGCGGTTTCCGCAGGCGGCAGCCATGGCCGGGGCCGAGGCGCTGGTGCGGCACTTGTCGGCCCAGGGCATTCCGATTGCGGTGGGCACGAGTTCATCGCGGCATTATTTCGAACTGAAAACCACCTTGCACCGGGAGTGGTTTGCCTTGTTCGACACCATCGTCACTGCGGATGACCCACAGGTGGGCGCTGCCAAACCGGCGCCGGATATCTTCCTGGTGGCCGCCGAGCGGCTGGGGGTGGCGCCTGCAGACTGTCTGGTGTTCGAAGATTCGCCATTCGGTATCACCGCGGCCAAGGCGGCGGGGATGTATGCGGTGGCCATCCCGGACCCGGCGATGCCTCGGGAGAAGTTCCTGCATGCAGATGGTCGGCTGTTGAGCCTGGAGGCGTTTGATTTGCAGGCGTGGGGGTTGCCGGTGCGCTCGGTGGGATCAGCCTTTACCGGGGCAGACGGTGAGACATGACCACCATTGGGATCGCTGCGATGTCAGTACTGAAAGGGATTTCTGCCCGGTGTTCAAACCCGTGGCGTTGATAAAAACGCTGGGCGCTTTCGTTGGTCTTGAGTACTTCGAGCCATAACACCGGTTGCAGGCGGGTACGTGCGAGTTGATGTACATACTCCAGCAACTGCTGCCTGTTTGATAGTGATCATCTTCCCCGCTCCCTGAAGTGCACGCCTGTGCGACGCCCGGTAAATTACACCGCTTTATCCGGGTGTATGGTAGACCGGGCAAACACCTGGATTATCTCTGGAAGAGCGAGGTGACTATGAGCACGCCCATGCTGAACAAGCTGCATCTCAACGGCTACGACATCGTGCAGGTCAACAACGGCCCGTGGCGGGTCTGTACCCAAACTGATCGGCTGGCATCCTTCGGCTCCCGAGAGCAGGCATTAGCGTATGCCGCTGCGCTACCGGGGTACAAGGCGCGGTCGAGGTCTGCTGCCAATCAAGCTTGAACCCTCAATAGCCTCGGTCAGTCCGGGGCTTTTTATTGGGATGTGATTGGGTAATGCATACCTGTGGCGAGGGAGCTTGCTGTGGTGAGGGAGCTTGCTGTGGTGAGGGAGCGTGCTGTGGTGAGGGAGCTTGCTGTGGTGAGGGAGCGTGCTGTGGTGAGGGAGCTTGCTGTGGCGAGGGAGCTTGCTCCCGCTGGAGTGCGCAGCGCTCCCAGTTTTTTTGGGGCCGCTACGCAGCCCAGCGGGAGCAAGCTCCCTCACCACAGCAAGCTCCCTCACCACAGCAAGCCTCCTCGCCACAGCGTGGCCTGCATAGCCTAGACGAATGGCTGGCCGTGGAACCCGCGTGGCAGGCGCTGGCGGCCTGGGAGGTCGGTCAGGCGCTGGGTCCAGGCACTGCGCCAGTCACCGGCAACGTGTTCGGCTTTGGACCTGCGTGCAGCACGCCGGGCGGCGTTGCGTTGGGTACGGCGGGCTTCCTTGAAGACTTCGGTGTTACGGCAGGTGCGGCATTTGACCCGCTTCAGCTCGGTGCTGGAAGGCAGGTTGGTGCCGTGATGACCGCAGGCAAGATGGCCGGCGACCTTGAAGTGAATGACCATGTAAGCGTCTCCTTCTTGAGGGGTGCGTCGCATCGGTAATCTGTGGATGCGCGCGGGCAGGGCGGGCGCCATTGGCTGATTGCACCGCTCTGTCTTTTATGACAGCTCGCTGCCCCATGCGTTCGGTCATGCCGGTTGGCAACCTTGTTGATGACACATCCGCTCGTTTATCCTCCGGGCACACACACAATGTGACTGGAGTGGAAGATGAGCAATCAAGAGTCCCAGGAAGGCGGCTGCCGTTGTGATCGGGTACGGTTTATCGTGACCGAAAAACCGCTGATCACCATGGCGTGTCACTGCACCGGCTGCCAGAAGATGTCGTCCAGTGCATTCTCGTTAAGCGCGTTGATTCCCAGCCACGGATTCACCATCACCCAGGGCAACCCGGTGATCGGCGGGTTGCACGGCGTAGACCGCCATTACTGCTGCCCCCACTGCATGAGCTGGATGTTTTCGCGCCCCAATGGCGTCGAGGATTTAATCAACCTGCGGCCCACCATGTTTGATGATGTCAGTGGCTATGTGCCGTTCATTGAGACCTGGACCAGTGAACAGCTGCCTTGGGCGTCCACCCCGGCGCAGCACAGCTTTGCCCAACTCCCGAAGAGGGAGGATTTCCCTGCACTGATACAGGCGTACGCCGAGTTCAGCGCCGGTTGATCTAGTCCATCAGCGCCAGCAGGTCGGTGTCGCCCACATCGCGCCCGGCCTGCGTCAGCAGTGTTGTCACCTGGCCCCGGTGGTGGGTCTGGTGGTTGAAAAAGTGTATCAGCAGGGCGTGAAAATTCTTGCTCATGGCCGTGCCTGCCATGTTGCGATATTGCAGGGGCTGGTCCAGCTGCGCCTCACTGATCGATTGCGCCCATTCGATGATGATCTGATCGAGCCAGGCGCGATGGGCCGCCAGTTCACGGATGTTGGCGAATGCCAGATGGTCCAGGCGTGGCGGCGACTCCACGGGGCTTAACGGCGCCAGCGCGGCAAACCCCGCCGGATGTTTGGCGAAACGCTTGAGCCAGACGCGGTCACCCAGTGCCAGGTGGTTCAGCGTGCCGAGAATCGACCCGAAGAACGCGCCACGGTCGGTAATCAAATCCTCGTCGCTCAGGCCACCGGCCGCTTCATACACCTTGCGGTTCATCCACTGGTTGTAGCTCGCCATCAAGGCAATCTGCTCGGTACGGGTCACGTGGGCGCTTCCTTGATGGGGTGTCGCGCCATCATAAAGCGCGCCTGCCCGGCGGTCATGGTGTTCTGGCACAGCGCAGCTATTGTTGTTGATCTGGAACTCTGCGCCCTGGGAGGGTGACACCATGAATACCGGCGATCTACTGGAACAACTGCTGCGCGCGGGCCAGGCCTCGACGGGCCAGCAGGGCGGCTCTGCACCGGCGTCTCAGGGCGGGCTTGGTGGTTTGGGCGGGCTGCTCGGCGGTTTGCTGGGCGGCGGCGGTGCCTCGGCTGCAGGCGGTGGCGGCCTCGGCGGTTTGCTCGGCGGCCTGGGTGGCATGCTCGGCGGAACCCGTGCGGCGCCTCAGGGGCGCACAGGCGGTACCAACTACGCGGCGCTGGCGTCGCTGGGAATGATGGCATTCCAGGCGTATCAGGCCTGGCAGCGGCAACAGGCATCGGCGCCGCAGCAGGCGTTGCAGACGGTAGACCAACTGTCTGGGGCGCAAGTTGAAGCGCACAGCCACGCGGTGCTGCGCGCGTTGATCGCAGCGGCGAAGGCGGATGGCGAGATTGATGAGCGCGAGCAGCAGATGATTTCCGCAGAGATCGGCAAGCACACCGATGACCCGCAATTGCAGGAGTGGCTGGATACCGAGGTGGCCAAGCCGCTGAATGCCGCGGATTTTGCCGAGTTCGCCGGGGACCCGGCGGTGGCGTCCGAGGTGTACCTGGTCAGCGTGCTGTTGGTGGATGACCAGCAGGATGCGGAGCGCAATTACCTGGACGAGTTGGCGGGGCAGTTGAAGATTGATCCTGCGTTGCAGGTGCACCTGGAGCAGCAGGCCAAGGGACAGGTTTAAATCACTATTTACGGTCATACCAACCTGTGGCGAGGGAGCTTGCTGTGGCGAGGGAGCTTGCTCCCGCTGGAGTGCGAAGCGCTCCCAAAGATTCCGGGGCCGCTACGCAGCCCAGCGGGAGCAAGCTCCCTCGCCACAGGGGTCATCGTCTGCGGGTTAGAACCGCAGCGTAGCCCCCGTCGTGAGCCATTGATGCTGATCCCCGATCAAACTGCGCCCTACCACCAGGTCTACATCCACATTCTTGCCGATATGTACCCTCGGTCCCGCTTGCCAGGCCTGGTCGCCACCTTGCTGGCCGTAGCGTTCGGCGATCAGCGTCAGCGAGTCCACCAGGTTGTATTCAAACCCGGTGCCCCAGGTCGGTCGATGGGATTGGTCGCCGTCGTTATAGCCGTGGCTCCAGCCCGCGTTGAAGTTCAGCCGCAGGGCTTCCACGGGCTGCCAGGTAAATGGCAGGTTCAAGTCGGCGCCATCGAACGAATGCTGACGGTTCAGCGCGTAGTGCACACCGGCAGACGCGGCCAGTTCCAGGCCCAGGTCTTCCCTGGCCCACAACTGCGCCTTGAGCTGCGGATTAACCTGGGTTTCTCCATCGCCATCATGGTTGGCCCGCGACACGGCGGCGGTCCATTGCAGCCAGGGAATGGCAGTAGAGGTGCAAGCCGGCGCCAGGGTTTCGTTGTGGGTGGCGCCGTCGTGCCGATTGGCGGTGAACCAGGCGTCGACGTTGCATTCGCCCGGGGCATTGATCGCGCCATCGTCGACCACGTAAGCGCCGCCGGCCGCATAGGCATTCGACATCAGGCCGAGCACCAGCACGATGCCCGCGGTCACGCCGACGAAGATCAGGTTGCGTCGCACCGCACGGCGCTTGGAGGCGGGCAGGGGATGGAAAGTAATGTGGGTGGTGCGGTTGCGGTATTTGGCGAAACCGTCAAGGGTGTGTTTCTTGTACATGGTGAACCTCGATCAACAGCCTGAGGCGTGCCCCGGCCGGATTCGGCAGGGACGCGCCGTGATTCAAATAGAAAAAAGTGCGCAACGGGGTGCGGCTACAACTGGGTTCGTCTTGCATGTTCGGGTGCTCCAATAAGGGTTGATTCAGCTGTCTACGGTCAGCACATGAATGCCACAGGCCTTGGCCTGGCTGACCAGCTCCGAGGTGTCGTCGCCACCGGGCAGCGCGATGATCACGTCGGGGCGGCTGTCGGTGAGCATGAAGCGGTTGCGATGGCGTTCGGCGTGCTTGCCATGGCGTTGCCAGTTGGGTGGGTAACGCACCACATCCACCCCCGTTTCCCGGGCCCAGTCCTCCACGTCGCTGCCCAGGAACTGACTGCCGCCGTGGATCAACACCTGCACCGGGCGCAAGCGGTGGTAGGCGTCCAGCACCTGGCGGGACATTTTTGTATCGGCGTAATGACGACCTGCACAGATCAAGACGCGCATGGTGATGTTTCCTTGTATTGCATACTGCTATTTATCGACGCGGGCGCAGCAAGCGGATGCACGTGCTGTTCAAGGTGCTGGAAAACCCCAGCATGAAGCGCATTTCCACGGCGCTGAGAACGTTGCGCGCATACAGCCGTACGCCCAGCACCATCACCGCCTTGGCCGCCCGTGCGAGGCCGAATATCAGCGCGGCGCGTGCGGCGTTGTCGAGGTAGCTCATGAGTCGGGTCATTGTCTGTCTCCGCGGGCGCTGGCTATTCACCGATAGCCAGCGTTTTCAGGGGCGGTTGATCAGTACCACTGCTTGAAGCGGCGGATGTAGATGGTTTTCATCAGTTGTGCCACGCAGCAGTAGGCGACCAGGGTGCCCACCAGCCATGGGAAGTACGCCAGTGGCAGCGGCTCCAGGCCCACCATCGCGCCCAGCGGCGAGAACGGCACGTAGATGCCCAGCGCGATCACAATGCAGGTCATCATCATCACCGGCCATGCGGCGTTGCTCTGGAAGAACGGGATCTTGCGGGTGCGCAGCATGTGCACCACCAGGGTTTGCGAGAGCAGCCCCTCGATGAACCAGCCCGACTGGAACAGGGTCTGCATTTCCACACTGTTGGCCGAGAACACGTACCACATCAGGGCAAAGGTGGTCATGTCGAAGATCGACGAGGTCGGCCCGATCCAGATCATGAAGCGGCCAATGTTTTTCGCATCCCACTTGCGTGGCTTGGCCAGGTATTCCTTGTCCATCTTGTCCCACGGCAAGGCCAGTTGGGAGATGTCGTACATCAGGTTTTGCAGCAGCAGGTGGATCGACAACATCGGCAGGAACGGGATGAACGCACTGGCCACCAGCACCGAGAACACGTTGCCGAAGTTGGAGCTGGCGGTCATGTTCAGGTACTTCATGATATTGCCGAAGGTCTCGCGGCCTTTCAGCACGCCTTCTTCCAGCACCATCAGGCTCTTTTCCAGCAGGATGATGTCGGCCGATTCTTTGGCAATGTCCGTCGCGCTGTCCACCGAAATACCCACGTCGGCATCCCGCAGGGCCGGCGCATCGTTGATGCCGTCGCCGAGGAAACCCACGGTGTGGCCGTTGGACTGCAAGGTCTTGAGCACCCGGGACTTCTGCAGCGGCGTCAGCTTGGCAAACACCGTGCGCTCCTCAACCCGCAGCTTGAGGGTGGCGTCGTCCATCGCTTCGATTTCCACGCCCAGCAGTGGCTCGCCGGGTTCCAGGCCGACCTGGCGGCAGATCTTGCTGGTGACAATGGCGTTGTCGCCGGTGAGTACTTTGACCGCCACGCCAATTTCGCGCAGGGCAGCGATTGCCGGGCCAGCGGTTTCCTTGGGTGGATCAAGGAACGTCAGGAAACCACGGATCACCAGGTTGCGCTCATCGGTCGTGGTGTACTGCTTGCGTGCAACGGCCTTGGGAATGTTGCGGGTGGCCAGCACCAGCACCCGAAAGCCGTCTTCGTTGTAATCCTGGGCAATCGCCAGTAACTCGTTGCGACGACGATCATCCAGCTCGACCGCAACGTCGCCTTCCATCACATGGGTGGAAATGCCCAGCATCTCCTCGACCGCACCCTTGCACACCAGCAGATGATCGTGTTGCGCGTCCTTGACCACAATCGACAGGCGACGGCGGATAAAGTCGAATGGCAGCTCGTCGACCTTGCTGTAGGCGAACGGTATCTGGAACTTCGGATTCTGTTCCGAGAACTGTACGACCGCCTGATCCATCAGGTTCTTCATGCCGCTTTGGTGATGGCTGTTGAGCCAGGCCAGGGTCAGCACCGAGTCATCACGGTTGCCAAAGGCATTGACGTGGTGTTCGAGGATGATCTTGTCCTGGGTCAGGGTGCCGGTCTTGTCGGTGCACAGCACGTCCATTGAGCCGAAGTTCTGGATTGCGTTGAGGCGCTTGACCACCACCTTGCGCTTGGCCATGGCAGTAGCACCCTTGGCCAGGTTGGCGCTGACGATCATCGGCAGCATTTCCGGGGTCAGGCCTACCGCAACCGCCAGGGCGAACAGCAAGGCATCACTCCAGTCACCCTTGGAGAAACCGTTGAGGAAGAACACGATTGGCGTCATTACCAGCATGAAGCGGATCAGCAGCCAACTGACACTGTTCACCCCACGGTCAAACGCGGTTTGCACCCGCGAGCCGACGATCGCCTTGGCCAGGGAGCCAAAGTAGGTGCGCGGGCCGGTAGCAACCACCACGGCTTGCGCCCGGCCACTGACCACGTTGGTGCCCATGAAGCAGATGTTCGGCAGGTCCAGCAGGTTGCCCTGGTCGGCCGCCGTGGACGTGGCGGATTTTTGCGTGACGTCCCCCAGGGTGTCGTACTTCTCTACCGGCAAGGCTTCGCCGGTCAGCACGGCCTGGCTGATGAACAGGTCGCGGGACTCGATCAGGCGGATGTCGGCCGGGATCATGTCGCCGGCAGACAGTTGCACGATATCGCCGGCCACCAGGTCGCGCATCGGCACTTCTCGCAAGGTCGGCCTGGAACCTACTTGCTCGCGGCGAAGCACGGTGGCGGTGGTGCGCACCATGGCCTTCAAGGCCTCGGCGGACTTGGCCGAACGGTGTTCCTGCCAGAACCGCAGCAGGCTGCTGAGTATGACCATGGTCATGATAATGATGACCTTGGTCAGGTCGGCTTCTTCACCGGCACGCAGCGGTAGCCAATAGTCCGTGACGAAGCTGATGGCGCCCAGGGTCAGCAGCACATAGATGAACGGGTTGTTCAGTGCCTGGAGGAATTGCACGATGGCGTGCGGCGGCTTGTCGTGGGCCACCTCGTTGTAGCCTTCACGTTGCAGGCGAGCAGAGGCATCCAGCTCGGTCAGGCCATCCTTGGTTGCCCGGACATTGGCGAGGGTCGCCGAGAGGCCGTTCTGGGCTTCGCGGGCGGCACGCATCGACAGCTTGGTGTCGGTGCCGTTTTTCTTGTGCAGTTTCGGGGTTTTTACTGCGCTCATTGTGTGTACTCCTGTCGCCAATTTTTCGACAAAACATACCCGGTACTTACCTGATGACAGGCGAGCGAAAGCATGCCGAGTCGCTGACTTCGCGATCGGTTTAAATAAAGTGTTGAGTAACTTTCTAGAGGCCCGCTAACAGTGCGTTAGTTAACTAGCGCGCAGCGGGCTGCTACTGGCTTCGTCCATAGAGAACTCCAGCTAAACAATTAACGGATAATCAGGAAGTTGCTGTTTCCAGCCGGCTTATGCCGCGCGAGCGTCCACGTAGAGGCTCACCATCAGGCGCGCTTGCGCGACCAGGCTGGAAACGTCCCGTCTCTGTGGGTCTTGAGGGTCGGCGTGGTCCCATTGCTGGACCAGGTGGCCGGTGGTGGGGCAGATACGCCAGTGCGCCAGGGGAGCCGGGCACACGCGGGGGGAGGCGCTAACAAAGGCGCTGCGGGTAGGCGAAAAGCCTACGGGCTCGCGGCACAGCTTGGCGCGCAGGGCGGCGGCCAGCGTACGCAGGTCAGGCAAGGCAATCAGTTGAAAGGTCATAACACACCTCGGGACCGGACTGGCATCCGGTGAGGCAGTTACGTTGGAGCGTCAGGCTCTAGCGCAGCTTACTCGGCCGGAAAGGCGAGTCCCATCATGTTTTTTGGGTTTTGCGCCCGGTTCGCCGCATTCACGGTGATCGGACAGCGACTAGATACTGTGTCCATTGGCTTCTTTTGTGAGGTTGAAAAATGGCCCTGAGTTGCAGGCACGGGGAATTTACTCAGGCAGTTGTCGGATGTCAACGTTTAATGACTTAAATTGTTACTGGTTCAGAGTGTGTTCAGGCGGGGGCGAGAGAGTTGTGGTGTTGCGTGAACTTTTGATAAATGAACTTTGGGGGGGAACTTATTGGGTACATATCCGTTGTTGAGGTAACGGCGGCTATTGGTTGCGCTCCTACAGCGGATCACTTTTGGCAAAGCAAAGGCAAAAGCTGTTTTTCTGTAGGCGCTGGCTTGCCGGCGATGCAGGCAACTTGGTCTTTCAGATAAACCGAGGGGATGCCATCGCCGGCAAGCCAGCTCCTACGTGTTCGCTGTTGATTTTGCGTCTAACACTCAGGCCGGCCGGGAGGTCGCTGTGCATTTGATCTGCTTTTGACTTTGATCCTAGGCCCCGTTCGGGCACACCGAGCCTAAGCGAGGTGCCGAGTGGTGGGGCAAGTGCCTTTTGGTTACTTTTGGGTTCCTTTCAAAAGTGACCCGCCGTAAGGGCGGAACCAATCGAAGCCATCACCCAAAAAACGGATACACCCACAACCCGACCAAACCTGTGCCGCGCCTCCATGGCCCAACCGACCCTGGCCACCGCACTGGAAACCGGCCTGGGCTTCCTGTCGCTGATGCTCGAGCGCATGCCGGCGCAACTGATGCACCAGCAGAGCCTGGCGGAAATCGTACTGTTGGAACCGGAGCCCGAACCCAAGCGAGCCTTCACCTACTTCGCCTACTGGATGATCGTCCACGGCGTCGCCTGTTGGTTGGCGGGGCGGCGCATCCCGATGCTGGCGATTGAGTTGCGTTGCGCGCAACCGGACTTTTGCGATGACTACCAGGTGATGTTCTCCGATAACCTGGGCTTCGACCGGCCGCGCACGCGGATGATTTTCGCCGCCGACTGCCTCGACCTGCCGATCAAGCGCAGCCCGGAAGAGCTCAAGCGCTTCCTGGCGCATGCCCCCGCCAACATCCTGGTCAAATACCGCGACCCTGACAGCCTCGCCACCCGCATCAAACACGACCTGCGCCAGATGCCCCGGATACCTGGACGGAAACCGACGGCCTGGCTGCCACCCATTGCATCACTTCCTCCACTCTGCGCCGCCGCTTAACGGAAGAGGGGCAGACCTATCAGGGACTTGAAGACAGCGTGCGCAAAGAGCTGGCGATTGTCTGGCTGGCCGACTGCGACATCAGCTTTGCCGAGATCGCCACCCGCCTGGGGTTTGCCGATGCCAGCTCGTTCTACAAGGCGTTTCGCAAATGGTCGGGGTCCAACCCGGGCATTATCGTAGTCTGATTCTTGGTGATCCCGCGTAACGCCAAGGGGCGAATGAAATACGCTTCAACAATCAGCTGTCACCGGAAGAGATCGAAAAGAGTTACGCAGCGAGCCTGCGGAATGTTTAGAAAGCCCAGAACGATACAAGCTATTGCTTTTTAAATGTTTTTTGCCCACCTAATAGCAATGTTGCGCTTACACCAAGTAAACCAATGAAGCAGGAGGCTGCAACTATAATCAACGTTAGCGAAAAACCGTAAGCATCTAATAACCCACCGAAGACAGTATAGGATATACCGATAATAACCGAATTAACTAAATTTGCAGCAGAAACGCAAGACGCTCGTATGGGGGACTCAATATTGGCATGAATATACGTTTCATATGAGGTCTCATATATAGCGGGAATCGACATGATTAGAAGAAAGCTTACAACTGACGTAATTATTCCGATATTCAATGATAGAGTGAAAAGAAGTAGCGCAACAATAGCTGTGGTAGTAACAGCAATGAGACCGAGAGAGTATCTAGAGCAAACAAAACCCGCGGCGATAAACATTATGGCCGATATGCCTTCGACTGCAGCGTAAATTCCAGCAATTAATGGCACCTCCAAACCCTGCATGGAAAAAAATGGCTGGCCATAGATGAATAAAGGGACTGTTGCAAGCTCGAATAAAGCATATCCAACAAACAAAGGTATAAGAAAGGCGCCTTTTTTAGAACCGAAAAAAGTCACTAGCGAATTAAGAATGCCCGAAGTATCGTGATTGTCTGTGCAATTTTTTGTGTCGTAAATTAGTAGCGTTGGTTGGGGGTGGATTTCAGGAATTAATGTTACAACAAAAGCCCCGGCAAGCTTTGAAGCTGCAAAAGCAATATAAACAATGTCCCAAGACCAAGTGTCTTGTAGCACACCGCCAAGAAGCATAGACAAACCTAATGAAATTGCACCGATAGCGCGGGCACGTGATAATATTTTAGGATATTGTTCAGTTCGATGCTCGGCTAGTAAGTTGTCATATAATAGTGCTCTGTCTGAGCCGGAGCCCATAGCAATACTGGCGCCGAATAGGCAAAAAATAATTGCGAAAGGAATAAAAGAGGAGAATAGCAAGAAGCCAACTCCACTGATAGAGAGCCCTAAAAAACCGATGATAAGAGAAAGTTTGCGACCATATCGGTCTGCGAGCAAACCAGATGGAATTTCTAATGCTACGCAAGAAAAAAATAAAAAAGATTGAAGAATACCTATCTCCCCTTGTGTGATACCCAGCTGCAGTAAGTAAAGCACGAACAGACTTCTCTGAACATCCAGATTCATAAAAATCGATAAGGTATAATATAAATTATCGTTCTTGCTCTTTGAGAATTTAAGCAGGTTCATTTTTATTTAAATTCCTGTTTTTTTGTAATCTCAAGAGTTTTGAAGTTTAAGTTTAAAGTACATGACTCGCCCGCGCATTTGCTGCTCAAAAAGTGAAAACCTATGAGTATCTACATGTAAGTTTTGAACCGCGATAGTGAATCCGCAATTGATTACGTTATGCCACCATCTCGGGGGGATATAAATGGCATCACCCGCGGATATCGTACCCTCGAAAATTTCTGCACCTCGCTCCAATACGTCATTAGTAATTTCAGAATTAAACAAATCTTGTCCATTCGAAACCGCAAATGTGTGAGAGGGTGATACCAAGCGTGCCTTTTCTTCACCTACAATCATGGTTAACACAGAGTTCACGAAAAAAGAGTCTGTATGGAGAGGGCTTGATACATGTCTCAGAGAAGAGTCTCGGAATTGCTGAGTCAACCAGTACCTCTTGAGTAAAGATCATTTTGCGAGCATTACGCAAACAGACATTTCATCATTTTACGTATGAATGCCGTCGTAATAGAAGAAATGGCCGCTGCGACAAAAAATATTTAAGTCTGTTCGTCAGGCGCAGCGCGGTATTAGGAAATTGCCCACGAAGAACATGTTATTTGGCTTACAGAAGTAACTTTCAATATTTTAGGACGCTCCAAACAAAAAAAAGCCCCACGACCGAATGAGGCCATGGGGCTAAAAATTGGCTGGATGCGACCAACCAAAGGAGCTCTTTACATCACATCACTTCGCACTGGCGATCGTGGTATCCGGCTGCCAGCCACCACCCAACGCCTTGTAGATCGCGACAATCCCGCGATACAGATCCACCTCGGCCTGGGCCTGGGAATCCTCGGCGGCCAGACGCTCACGCTGGGCATCAAGCAACACCAGGAAATCCACGGTCCCTTCGCGGTAGCGAATCTCTGCCAGATCGGCAGCAGCACGGCTCGACTCACTCTGACGAATCAGCGAAACCAGGCGCTGCTGGCGTTTGCCGTAATCACTGAAGGCATTTTCCGATTCTTCCAGCGCCAACAACACCTGCTGCTCATAGGTCGCCAGAGCACCATCCGCCTCGGCATCCGCGCCGCGCAACCGCGCCCGCACGCTACCCAGGTCAAACGCAGCCCAGGTAATGCTCGGGCCCAACGACCAGGCATTCGCCGCCGCCGATCCAATCTGCGAACCGCGCCCGGCGGTAAAACCAAGGAACCCACTGAGGCTCACCCGTGGAAACAGGTCAGCCTTGGCCACCCCGATCCGCGCCGTGGCCGCGGCCAACTTGCGCTCGGCGCTGAGAATGTCCGGACGACGCTGCAACAACTGCCCCGGGTCACCAATCGGCAACGCCTTGGCAATCGCCGGCAAGTCTTTCGGGCTCAGGTCCACGGTCAACTTGTCTGGGCGCTGGCCGAGAAGGGTGGCGATGCGATTACGCTCGCGTACTTCTTCAGCCTGCAGTTGCGGCACGCTGGCTTCTACAGCCGCCAGGCGCGCATCGGCACGCACCACGTCAAGCTGATCACCCACACCGGCATCGCGCAGGCTAACGGTGATGCCACGCGAGTCTTCCTGGTTCTTCAGGTTGGCCACCGCGATTTTTTCGCGCAGTTGTGCGCCGCGCAGTTGGCCGTAGGCGTCTACCAGTTCGGCAATCATGGTGACTTGCAACTGATAGAGGTCGGCTTCGGCAACCTGTTGGTCAGCGTCGCTGGCCTCCAGGTTGCGGCGGATGCGTCCAAACAGGTCCACTTCCCACGCCATGTCCAGGCCCAGGTCATAACGCTCGCTGTTGACGCGATTGGTGGTTTGGCCAGGAATCTGGCCCTTGCCCACATCACTGCTGACGCGGCTGGTGATCACCGGCATCACGTCGTTGGCGGCATCGTCACGAATCGCCCGGGCGGCCCGCAGGCGGGCAAATGCCACCCGCAGGTCGCGGTTGCCCTGCAGCGATTGAGTCACCAACTGGTTAAGGGTCGGGTCTTCGAATTGCTGCCACCAGATGCCTTCGAACTTCGCGTGGTCGTACTGCTTGGCATCGGCGGCGGCCGTTACGTTGGCCGCCTCCAGTGGCTGGGTTTTATAGTCCGGGCCCACGGCACAGGCGCTCAGGGCCAGTACCAGTAAGCTCGGCAAAAATACTTTCACGCTCATTGCTGTGTCTCCAGCTTCAAGGCCTTGGCCGCTTTACGGGCCTCACCGCGCTCGACAAACCGGCGGATCAGTACATAGAACACTGGCGTCAACAGCAGACCGAAGAAGGTCACGCCGATCATCCCGGAGAACACCGCCACGCCCATCGCATGACGCATCTCGGCACCGGCACCGCTGGACAACACCAGCGGCACTACACCCATGATGAAGGCGAACGAGGTCATCAGGATCGGCCGCAGACGCAGACGGCAGGCTTCCAGTACCGCAGCCAGTGGGTCGAGGCCTTCCTGCTGTTTGTCCTTGGCAAACTCGACGATCAGAATCGCGTTCTTACACGCAAGCCCCACCAGTACGATCAAGCCGATCTGGGTAAAGATGTTGTTGTCGCCGCCGGAGATAATCACCCCGGTGATGGCCGACAGCAGGGTCATCGGTACGATCAGGATCACCGCCAGTGGCAGGCTCCAGCTTTCGTATTGGGCGGCCAGTACCAGGAACGCCAGCAGTACGCAGAGCGGGAACACAAACAGTGCGGTGTTGCCCGAGAGGATTTGCTGATAGGTCAGGTCAGTCCACTCATAGGTCATGCCGTTGGGTAACTCGTCTTTCAACAGTTTCTCGATCGCAACCTGGGCCTGGCCGGAGCTGTAGCCTGGTGCGGCGTTGCCGTTGATCTCGGCCGTGATGAAGCCGTTGTAGTGCATCACGCGGTCCGGGCCCGAGGTGTCGCTGACCTTGATGAAGGTCGCCAGCGGGATCATCTCGCCTTTGTTGTTGCGCACTTTCAATTGGCCGATCTGGTCTTCATCCTGGCGGAACTGCTGTTCAGCCTGCACGTTGACCTGATAAGTACGGCCGAAGCGGTTGAAGTCGTTGGCATACAACGAGCCCAGGTAGATCTGCAGGGTGTCGAAGATGTCACTGATCGCCACGCCATGGGTCTTGGCCTTTTCGCGGTCGATGGCAGCATCGACCTGGGGCACGTTGACCGTGTAGCTGGTGAACAGGCCGAACAACTCAGGCACACCACGGCTTTTGGTGATGATGTTCTGCACTTCCTTGTAAAGCTCGTCGTACCCCAGGTTGCCACGGTCTTCGACCTGCAGGCGGAACCCGCCGATCGTACCCAGGCCCTGTACCGGCGGCGGTGGGAAGATGGCCATGTAGGCGTCCTGGATGCTGGCGTACTTGCCATTCAGTGCACCAGCAATCGCACCGGCAGACAGGCTCGGGTCTTTACGCTCATCGAACGGCTTCAAGGTCACGAACACGATGCCGTTGTTCGGGCTGTTGGTAAAACCGTTGATCGACAAGCCAGGGAACGCGATAGCGCTTTCCACGCCAGGCTGTTTCATGGCGATGTCCGACATGCGCTTGATCACATCTTCGGTGCGGTCCAGGCTCGCGGCGTCCGGCAATTGCGCGAAGGCCACCAGGTATTGCTTGTCCTGGGCGGGTACGAAACCGGTCGGCGTGTGGGCAAAGCCCAGCCAGGTCAGGACCATCAGGCCGGCGTACAGGAACAGCGCGATGCCACTGCCGCGAATTACCCGGCGCACAGTGCCGACGTAACCATGGCTGGCTTTGTCGAAGAAGCGGTTGAACGGTTTGAACAACCAGCCACCCAGCACCTTGTCGAGGAACCTGGAGAAGCCGTCTTTCGGTGCGTTGTGACCTTTAAGCAATACCGCTGCGAGGGCAGGGGACAAGGTCAGCGAGTTGAACGCCGAAATCACCGTCGAAATCGCAATGGTCAAGGCGAATTGCTTATAGAACTGCCCGGTCAAGCCGCTGATAAACGCCGCTGGAATGAACACCGCACACAGTACCAACGCGGTAGCGATGATCGGGCCGGTCACTTCGCTCATGGCCTTTTCAGTCGCCGGGAACGGTTCGAGTCCCAATTCAATGTTCCGCTCGACGTTCTCCACCACCACGATGGCGTCGTCCACCACGATACCGATGGCGAGTACCAGGCCGAACAGCGACAGCGCGTTGAGCGAGAAGCCAAACAGGTGCATGACCGCAAACGTACCGATCAGCGATACCGGCACCGCCACCAACGGAATGATCGAGGCGCGCCAGGTTTGCAGGAACAGGATTACCACCAGCACGACCAGGATCAGTGCTTCGAACAGGGTGTGAACCACCGCCTCGATGGAGCCGCGCACGAAGACGGTAGGGTCATAGGCGATACGGTAATCCATGCCCTCCGGGAAGCTTTGTTTGAGCTCCGCCATCTTGGCGCGCACTTCATTGGAGATGTCGATTGCGTTGGAGCCCGGACGCTGAAAGATCGGTATCGCCACGGCCGGCTGGTTATCGATCAACGAGCGCAGGGCGTACTGGCTGGAACCCAGCTCAACCCGAGCGATGTCCTTCAGGCGCGTGATTTCGCCGTTGTCGCCGGCACGGATCACGATATTTTCGAACTCTTCCTCAGTGACCAGACGGCCCTGGGTATTGACCGACAGTTGGAAGCTGGTGTCATTGGGCGCAGGCTGCGCGCCCAATGCACCGGCCGCCACCTGGCGGTTCTGTTCACGAATGGCCGTGACCACATCGGTGGCGGTCAGGTTGCGTGAGGCGGTCTTGTTCGGGTCCAGCCACACACGCAGGGAGTAGTCGCCCATGCCGAACAACTGCACATCGCCCACGCCGCCCAGCCGTGCCAACTCATCCTTGATATTGAGGATCGCGTAGTTGGACAGGTAGAGCATGTTGTAGCGCTGATCCGGGGAGGTGATGTGCACCACCATGGTCAGGTCGGGGGAGGCCTTGTCCACGGTAATACCGATGCGCGTCACTTCCTCAGGCAGCTTGGGCTGCGTGCGGGTTACACGGTTCTGCACCTGCACCTGCGCGTTGTCCAGGTCGGTGCCCAGGGCGAAGGTGATGGTCAGGGTCAGCTTGCCGTCGGCGGTCGACTGCGAGGACATGTACAGCATGTTCTCGACGCCGGTGATGGCCTGCTCCAGGGGAGCGGCTACGGTTTCACCGATGACTTTAGGGTTGGCGCCAGGGAAGTTGGCGCGAACCACGACGGTCGGCGGCACCACTTCCGGGTATTCGCTGATCGGCAACTGGAACAGCGAGATCGCACCCGCGATCAGGATCAACAGCGACAGCACCGCTGCGAAGATCGGCCGCGAAATGAAGAACTTGGAAAAATTCATCTTGAGTTGTATCCCTTAACCGCGTGGAGTCGCGACGCTGGCAAGTTTTGGCGCGGCTTTATCCGGCGCCACTTGCTCCAGGTTGCTGGCTTCAAGCGCTTGTCGTTGTTGTGCCAAGGCGGCGAGGGTTTCCTTGCTGGCCATCGGGATGGTTTCCGGGGCAACCGGCGATCCCGGGCGAACGCGCTGCAGGCCCTTGACGATGATCGTGTCGTCTTTGGTCAGACCGCTGCGCACGATGCGCAAGCCTTCGATCTTCGGTCCCAGTTCCACGGCGCGATAGGCCGGCTTGTCGCCGTCCATCACCAGCACGAACTTCTTGCCCAGGTCAGTGCCCACGGCTTCGTCATTGATCAACACGGCGGAGTAGGTGCCGCTGCCTACCAGCTTCAAGCGGGCATACAGGCCAGGGGTGTATTCGCCCTTGCTGTTGTCAAACACGGCGCGACCGCGAATGGTGCCGGTGGCCGGGTTGACCTGGTTGTCGACGAAGTTCATCTGGCCCAGGTGCGGGTTGCCGGTTTCATTGGACAGGCCCAGGTACACCGGGGTGGTAGCGCCACGGCGGCCCTGGCGCGCGAGTTCGGTGTACTTGAGGTACACGCGCTCATCGGCGTCGAAGTAGGCGTAGACCTTGTCGGTAGACACCACGCTGGTCAGCGCGGTGACATCGGCGGTCACCAGGTTGCCGGCGGTGATCTCGGCACGGCTGACACGGCCGCTGATGGGCGAAGTCACACGGGTGAAGCTCAGGTTCAGCTTGGCCAGGTCCAACTGCGCCTGGATGCCGGCCACGGTGGCGTGGGCTTCCTGGGCGGCGGTGGTGCGCGAGTCGGCCAGTTCGGCGGAGATCGCATTGCTCTGGCGCAGGCGTTCACCGCGCTGGGCTTCGTTATCGCTGCGGGTGGCGGCGGCTTTGGTTTGCGCGAGCTGGGCTTCGAGGCGGCGCACTTCAGCCTGGAACGGACGCGGGTCGATCTGGAACAGCAAGTCGCCTTTCTTGACCAGCGAGCCTTCGGTGAAAGCTACCTGGTCGATCTGGCCCGACACGCGCGGGCGGATCTGCACGGTTTCCGGCGCTTCGAGGCGGCCGGTGAACTCGTCCCACTCGTTGACCGGTTGTTCCAGCACCTTGGCCACGCTGACATGGCTGGGTGGCATGGCGGCCGCTTGTTCTGGTGTCTTGCCGCACGCGCTCATCACCAGCACGGCCAAAATGGCCAGGGGATAGCGCAAATGTTTGAGTGACTGTTCCATGAGGTGCATCCGCCAATGTATTTAAGATGGGCGGATCATGCTCGGCAGGGTGCTATCTCACGAATCGAATGAAACAAAGGTAACTATCATTCGGAATGATATAAGCGTACGGCAAGCCCTCTAGAATGCGGGTTTCGTTAGGGAGCTATCAATAGTGTTGATGACAAAGGACTGTTGCGCCGAATGCAAGGAACCCCGGAGGCAGGCGATTGTCGCGCAAAATCACACCACTTGGCAGGTGCTTTTAGGCCACACTTATCGAGCCCCAACCAAACGCTGAACCATAACAGCGGAGAGTCCCATGCCTGATACACCTGCGCTGCGTAGCGTGCTCGAAAATGATCGTTTCCGTCTATTGGTCGATGCCGTGATCGACTATGCGATTTATATGCTGGACCCCAACGGTATTGTCGTCAGTTGGAACTCCGGCGCCCGGCGATTCAAGGGCTATCAGGAGGCAGAGATCCTCGGTTCGCATTTTTCGTGTTTCTACACCCCACAGGACCGCGAGGCCGGCATGCCCGAGCGGGCGTTAAAAGCGGCTACCGAAGAGGGGCGATTCGAGGGCGAAGGCTGGCGTGTGCGCAAGGACGGCACGCACTTCTGGTGCCATGTGGTGATCGACCCGATCCGTGATCCCGATGGCAGCCTGCTGGGCTTCGCGAAGATTACCCGCGACCTGACCGATCATAAGATTGCCGAGCAAACCCTCAAGCAGAGTGAGCAACAGTTTCGCCTGCTGGTGCAGAGCGTCACCGACTACGCCATCTATATGCTCGACCCCGTGGGCCGCGTCAGCAGTTGGAACCTGGGAGCGCAGCACATCAAGGGGTACTTGCCCCTGGAAGTCATCGGCCAACATTTTTCGCTGTTCTACACCGCCCAGGATCGCGCCAACGGTGAACCCCAGCGCGCGCTGGAAGTGGCTGCCCGCGAAGGCCGGTTCGAGAAGCAGGGCTGGCGGGTGCGTAAAGACGGTTCGCAGTTTTTGGCCCACGTGATTATCGACCCGATCTGGTCCGACACCGGCGAGGTGCTGGGCTTTGCCAAGATCACCCGCGATATCAGCGAAGTGGTGCAGGCGCAAAAAGAACTGGAGCTGGCGCGTGAGGCGCTGTTCCAGTCACAGAAACTGCAAGCCGTGGGGCAACTCAGCGGCGGCATTGCCCACGACTTCAATAACCTGCTGACGGTGGTGCGTGGCAACCTGGAGCTGTTGCGCAAGCACGTCGGCGACAACCCGAAACTGTCGCGCCTGGTGGACAATGCCGTGCTCGGCACCGACCGGGGGGTGTCATTGACCCAGCGCATGCTGGCTTTCGCCCGGCGCCAGGAGCTGAAAACCGAAGCGGTGTATTTGCCGCAGATGGTCACCAATATTCTCGGCCTGTTGTGCAGCTCGGTAGGGCCCAAGGTGCAGGTGCAGGCGCATCTGGCCCCTGACCTGCCCGCCGTGCATGCCGACATCAACCAATTGGAACTGGCCCTGCTCAACCTTGCCAGCAACGCCCGTGACGCGATGCCTGGCGGCGGCGCGCTGGCCATCGACGCCCAGGTGCGTGAAGCCGAGGGAACGCTGCGCCACGGGCAATACGTATGCCTGTCGATCGTCGATGAGGGCGAAGGCATGGACCCACAAACCCTGGCCCGTGCCGCAGACCCGTTCTTTACCACCAAGGGCGTGGGCAAGGGCACCGGTCTTGGGCTATCAATGGTCCATGGCCTGGCAGAACAGCTGGGTGGCCGCCTGGTGATGCAAAGTACGATAGGGCTGGGCACGCGTGCCGAACTGTGGCTGCCCCTGGCAACCAGCAAGGTCATCATCGCACCCTCGCCGGTTGTGGAACTCGCCGCTCCAGCGTTCAAGACATTGACGATATTGGTAGTGGATGACGACAGCCTGGTGCTCAACAGCACCAAGCTGTTGCTTGAAGACCTTGGCCATCGAGTGATCTGGGCCGCCAGCGGGGCCGTGGCCCTGCAGTGCTTTGCGCAGCACCCGGGCATCGACCTGATGATCACCGACATGGCCATGCCGCACATGGACGGGGCGCAATTGGCCGAGCGTGTGCGGGCGATGCTGCCCGGCTTGCCAATTATTCTCGCCACTGGCTACGCGCTGAACCTGGATGGCCCCATTGCGACACTGCCGCGACTGTTCAAACCCTACAGCCAGTTGCAATTGGCGGAGGTGATGGCCCAGGCGCTTGCGCAGCCAACTGTTGGCTGAACAACAGCAGTCGGGCAGTTGTGGTCTGCGCGGCACAGTCCGGCCGTAATGGATATTTTTAACTATCTGATTTAATTGAATAAAAAATATGGCACGGGCTCTGCAAAGCACAGGTGAACCCTTTCACCCGTCGTTCAGCGGAGCCCAGTATGCCTTGCACCTTTTTCTCGCGTTCACGTTTCATCTGGCTTGGCGCAGCATTGTTGCTGGGCCATGCCGCCGTGTCCCAGGCCGCCGCCGATGGCGATGACGCGGTGCCGTCCCTGGCCGGCAAGCGCATAGCGGTGAGCATGACTGGCACCAGTCACTACTTCGATATCAAGGCGTTCCAGGCCCAGGTCGACGAGATCAAACGCCTCGGCGGCACGCCCATCACCCTGGATGCCGGGCGCAATGACAAGAACCTGGTCACCCAACTGCAAACCGTGGTCACCCAGAAACCCGATGCCGTGATCCAGACCCTCGGTACGCTCAGTGTGATTGACCCGTGGCTCAAGCGCATCAGCAAGGCGGGCATCCCGCTATTCACCATCGATGCGTCTTCGCAATACAGCCTCAACAACACCACCTCCGATAACGTCGCCACCGGCAAGGCCCTGGCCGATCAACTGATCAAGGATGCCGGGGGCAAGGGCAAGATCCTGGTGTTCAACGGCTTCTACGGCGTGCCGGTGTGCGCGATTCGCTACGACCAGTTGAAACTGGCGCTCAAGGACCACCCGCAGTTGGAGATCATCGAGCCGGAACTGCGCGATGTGATCCCCAACACCGTGCAGGATGCTTATTCCCAGGTGTCGGCGCTGCTTAACAAGTACCCGGCCGGCAGCGTCTCGGCGATCTGGGCGGCGTGGGACATTCCGCAACTGGGGGCGAGCAAGGCGTTGATTGATGCCAAGCGCACCGAGATCAAGACCTACGGCGTCGATGGCACGCCTGAAGTGCTGGAGCTGCTCGGCCAGGCCAATTCGCCGGTGGGCGCCGTGGTGGCCCAGCAACCGGCGCTGATCGGCAAGACCGCGGTGCAGAACGTGGCCCGTTACCTGGCCGGGCAGCGCGACTTGCCCAAGGAAACCCACGTGCCGACGCTGTTGACCACGGCGGCCAACCTGGCGCAAGTCCAGCAACTGCGGGGTGATTGATGGCAGCGTTGCACTTGCAGCACCTGCGCAAACGTTTCGGCGCCACCCTGGCGCTGGATGATGCGAGCCTGAAAGTCGAGCGCGGCACCATTCACGGCCTGGTGGGCGAGAACGGTGCCGGCAAGTCGACCTTGATCAAGGTCCTGGCGGGAATCCACAAGGCAGACTCGGGGCAGGTGAGCATCGACGGTCGGCCATATGCGGCATTGTCGCCGCGCCAGGTGGACACGCTTGGCGTGCAGTTCATTCATCAGGAGCGGCTGTTGCCAGCAAGTTTTACCGTCGGCGAGGCGCTGTTTTTTGGGCACGAGTTACGCCGTGGGCCGTTTGTCGACCGGCGTCGGCAACAGCGCGAAGCCGAGCGCTTGTTGGCAGAATATTTTGAATTGCAACTACCGGCCGGGGCGCTGGTAGGCGAGTTGAACAGCGCCGAGCGCCAGGTGCTGCAAATCACCCGGGCGTTGATTCGCAAGCCGAAAATCCTGGTGTTCGACGAACCCAGCGTGGCGCTGGTCAAGCGTGAGGTCGACCAGCTGCTGCGCATCGTCAAGCGCCTGCGGGACCAGGGTTTGTCGATCCTGTACATCTCCCATTACCTGCAGGAAATCGACAGCCTGTGCGATGAAGTCACGGTGCTGCGCAATGGCCGCGATGTGGCGGTGGTGGAGCCACGGCATACCTCCAGCGCGCAGATTGCGCGGTTGATGGTCAACCGCGAGGTGCAGGAAATGTACCCCAAGGCGCGGGTCGAACCGGGCGCGCCATTGCTGCAAGTGCGCTCGCTGAACCTGGCGCGGCGCTACCGGCAGATCGATCTGGAGTTGCGCCGGGGCGAAATCGTCGGGCTGACCGGGCTGGTCGGGTCGGGCGCCAAGGACTTGCTCAAGGCCCTGTTTGGGGTGGTGCGTCCCGACAGCGGCAGCATTCATCTGGAAGGACGCTTGTTGCGCTTGCGTTCGCCCGGTGACGCCATCGCCCAAGGGATCGCGCTGGTGCCGGAAGAGCGTCGCAGCCAAGGGATTTCGCCACTGCTCACGGTGCTGGAGAACCTCACCCTGGCCGGACTTGAGCGGTTCAGCCGCTGGGGTTTGTTGAGCAAGCGCCGGGAGCATTCCGAGAGCCTGCGCCTGATCGAAGAACTGGCAATCAAGACCCCGGGCCCGCAGGCCGCCGTCAGCCAACTCAGCGGAGGCAATCAGCAGAAGGTCGCCTTGGGTAAATGGCTAAGTCGGCGCTCGGCGGTGTACCTGCTGGACGAGCCGTGCGTGGGCGTGGATGTCGGTGCCAAAGTCGAGATTTACCGCTTGGTCGGGCGCCTGGTGGAAGAGGGCGCTGCGGTGCTGGTGCTGTCTTCTGACCTGCCGGAACTGCTGGGGATTTGCGACCGCATCCTGGTGATGCATCGCGGCCAAATCGCCGGTGAATTCCTGGCCGGTGAGACGGACAGTGATCAACTGTTGGCGTGTGCCACCGGCGCGGTGCACCCTGTTTTATCTGCACCCGTAAGCCGGGAGGTGGCACATGCACCTGCTTGAAAGCGCTGCCCCAGGCTTGTCCCAACGGGTATGGGTGTTGTTGCTGCGACGGGGTTCGGTCGGGGTGTTCCTGGCGATCCTGCTGGGGTTCGCCATTGCCGCGCCGAACTTCCTGTCGGTGGGCAATATTGCCAATGTGTTCAGCCAGTCAGCGATCCTCGGCGTGCTTGCCTTCGGCCTGACCTGCGTGATTATCGGCGGCGGCTCCAACGTGGTGGCCGGCGGGCTCGACCTGTCGCTGGCGGCGAATCTGGGGTTGTGCGCGGCGGTGTTCAGCCGACTCAACAACGCCGGTCTGGACCTTTGGGCAAGCCTGCTGCTGACTTTGGGCTGTGGCCTGGCGGTGGGCCTGCTCAATGGCCTGGCCGTGGTGGTGCTGCGCTTGCCACCGTTGCTCGCCACTCTGGCAAGCATGAATGTGCTGGCCGGGTTGGAGTTGGTCCTGACCGAAAATACCGTGGTTTCTACGGATTCACCGTTGCTCGACCTGCTCAGTGGCGCAACCTGGCTGGCAGTGCCGGCCCTCGCCTGGGTGTTGCTGGTGACGGCATTCGTGCTGACCCTGCTGATCCAGCACACCGCCTACGGCCTGCGCCTGCATGCCGTCGGCGAGTACCCGCACGCCGCCGAGGCCGCAGGGGTTCGGGTACCGGCCTATGTGCTTTCCAGCTATTTGCTGTCCGGGCTGTGTGCGGCGGTGGCGGCGTTGTGTTCGGCGGCGTTTTTCAGCGGCAGCACCACCGGCTCCGGCGACATGTTGCTGTCGGTGGTCGCGATTGCGTTTCTCGGGGTGGTGTTTTCCCGGCGGCTGGTAGCGAGCATCCCCGGCACCTTGCTGGCGACCTTGTTGATCGGTTTTTTGATCAACGGGTTTCAGTTGCTCAACCTGTCGAGCTTCTGGGTCAACGGGGTGCAGGGCGTGCTGATTCTGTTGGTGGTCGCGGCTTCCAGCGCATTGAACCGGGGAGAGCATTCATGAGTCGGGTATCCACGCTGCAAGCACACGGTGGCGGTTGGCGGTCACTGTTGCCCCTGACGTTGCCGCTGGTTTTCGTGGCCATTGTGCTGGTGTTTGCCTGGCAAGCGCCGGGGTTTCTCAGTGGCGGCAACCTGAAAAGCCTGGTGCTGAATAACTTTGTGCTGCTGGCGATTGTCGCCATCGGCATGACTTACGCCGTGGCGGCTGGCGGCATCGATTTGTCGGTGGGTACGGCGCTGGATTTCGCCAGTTTCAGCTTTGTGGTGCTGCTGAATGCCGGGCACGGGTTGGGTGTGGCGGTCGCGGGCGCGTTGGCCGCCGGGCTGCTGGTAGGGCTGTTCAATGCCGGGTTGATCGCGGGCCTGCGGATCAGCCCGTTCCTGGCAACCCTGGGCACCTTGTTTATCGGCACCAGTGCCCAGCAGTTGCTCTCCGATGGCGGCCAGCCGATCTACATTGCGCAAGGGTTCAAGCCGGAACTGGCGAACTTCAGTCCAGTGGGCGTGCCATTGCCGTTAATGATCGTACTGGTGTTGGCGGTGGTGTATGGCCTGCTACTGGCCCGTGGGCGCCTGGGGCGTGAACTGTTGGCTCACGGCACCCAGCCGCTGCTGGCGTATTACTCGGGGTTGTCGGCGCGGCGCATCGTCACCACCACGGTGCTGGCGGCGGCGCTGGCGTGTGGGGTGGCGGGGATTCTGCTCAGTTCGACGGTGAGCGCCTATGTGCCGCTGTCGGGCAATGCATTCCTGCTGAATGCGATTGGCGCGGTGTTTATCGGAACCACCCTGAATCGCCAGGGCCGGGCGAATATTCCGGGCACGCTATTGGGCGTGCTGTTTATCAATGTCATCGCCAATGGCTTGCTATTGATCGGCTGGAATTTCTACTGGCAGCAAGTGGCCACCGGCTTGCTGATTTTTGTCGTGTTGGCTTTCAGCTTTATCAGCCGCAGGATTGCCCAAAACACCTGAGGCGCAGCGCCCCAGGTGTCGACCTGGCGGTTACTTTTCCCAGTCGGCCTTGGGAATCAACAGCCCGTGGTTGCCGTTGTAGGCGGCGCGCTCGGGCTGTTTCCAGCCCTCCAGCAGCGCGTCGTCGAGACGGTAGATCTCAACCCCCAGCGGCCGGCAGACCTTCAGCGGGTCTTCGGCATCCGGGCCCCACATTGGTAGCGACAGGTCGCCGCCGGGGCAGGTGGAGAGGGCGCACAGCAGGTCGATTTCGGCAAAGAACTCCAGGTAGTCGCCCTGTTTGGCCGGGCAGGCTTTCATGAAGTACATGTCGTCGTGGTTCAGGCCGGTGCACTGGAAGATATTCAGCACGTCGTGCACATCGAACTCGGTCAAGCCATGGGGCAGCACAGCGCGAGTCAGGTTGGAGTGGCAGTGGTGGTGGAAGTCTTCGCCGGTGAGCATCTTGTTCACGTAGGGGTCGCAGCGCGTGCCGAGCAAGTCGTGCAGGCGCCCGCCATGTTCATCGATGCCGTAGTCGGCCAGGCTGTCGTCGGTGATGGTGACCATCGGCCGCAAAAACGGCAGGTTCGACCATAGGCGATCGTAGGTGCTGACGTGGGCGCCTTGCAGTTGGCGGGTACGTGCCGCCCACATGCGTTCGCGGGGGTCGTTGGCACTCCACACGTTGAAGTCGCCGACCTGCGGGCCCACCGGGGTGGTCACGCGGAACACATGGCCTGCCGGCACTTTCCAGGCGCGGCCGGTGCGGATCGGCACTTCGAATTGCTCGATCAGGGTGCGGCCATCCCGGGACTCGCGCACACGGTCATAGAAGGCTTTGTCGACCTGCAAGGCAGCGCCTTTGCTGACTTGGTAGGCTGCTGGATAGTCCTTGTACATGGTAGGTCCTCGTTTCAGGGTTTTGGGATGCTGCTCAGGATGTCCAGCAGCAGCGATTCGGAGTCGTTGAGGTAGCTGGCCAGGGCTTCGCCGGCGGCCTCTTTATGGCCGTCAACCAGCAGGTCGTGGATCTGCCGGTCGCGCTCCAGCCAGGGTTTCTGGAAGGTTTCCTCGCTGGGAGCGTTGGAAAACACCAGGCGCATCTGGGCCGCAATATGGGTAAAAAACTCGTCCAGCAACGGGCTGCGCATCAGCCCGACGATGTGTTGGTGAAAGCGCAGGCTGTGGGTGCCGAAGGCCTGCCAGTTCTCGCGGTCCTGGGCCAGTTGCGCGGCCTCGATGGCGTCGAGCATCAGGTCGGACTGGTACTCGCGCAGCGGCTTGCTGGCCGCAATCGCCTGCAGCTCCAAGGTGCGCCGCACCTTGAAGATGTCGCGTACCTCATCCACCCCCAGGCGACGCACGATCACGCCTTTATTGCGCACGTAACTGGTCAGGCCCTCGCGGCCCAGGTGGTGCAAGGCTTCGCGCACGGTATTGCGCGAGGCGTTGTAGGCGTTGACCAGTTCGCTCTCCACCAGCGGCATGCCGGGCAGCAGGCGGCCGCCGATGATGTCTTCGCGCAGTTCGATGGCAACCTGGTCGGCCAGCGACAGGCTGGGTTCCTTGGCTTGGCTCACGTTGGGGCTCCTGGGGCTCACGCCAGTTGGACGTCTTTGAGGAACTTGGTCATGCGTTCGCTGCGTTGCTCGAGCATTTCGCGCGGCGCGGCGTCCTGGATAATCTCGCCGCCTTCCATGAATACCACGCGATCGGAGAGCTTGAACGCGAAGTTCATTTCATGGGTGACGATGACCATGGTCATGCCTTCGCGGGCCAGTTCCTCGATCACCGCCAGCACGTCGCCCACCAATTCCGGGTCGAGGGCCGAGGTGGGCTCGTCAAACAACATCACCGAGGGCCGCATCGCCAGGGCCCGGGCAATCGCCACCCGTTGCTGCTGGCCGCCGGACAACTGGTGCGGGTATTTGCCGGCGTGTTCCAGCATGCCCACCTTGCGCAGCAGGGCCAGGCTCAACAGGCGCAACTCTTCGCCGCCACCATGGGCATGGTAGACGGGGGCCAGCATCACGTTCTCAAGGGCGGTTTTATGCGGGAACAGGTTGAACCCCTGGAACACCATGCCCACGTGGACAATGCCGCGCATATGCACCTTGTGCCCCAGTGCGCCTTGCGCTTCCTGGGTGCCACGCAGGAACGGCTGGCCTTGCAGGGTGATTTCGCCGCGGTCCAGGCTTTCGAGGCCGTTCATGGTGCGAATCAGCGTGGTCTTGCCCGAGCCCGACGGGCCGATGATCGACACCACCTCGCCCCAGCGCACATTTAGTTCCACACCCTTGAGCACTTCCAGCTCGCCATACGCCTTGCGCACCGCGCGGGCCTGCAGGGCGAACTCGCCGGGCTCGGCCTGGCCCGGGGCTCGTCCCGTCGCCACCTGGTCAAGTTCGGCAGCGGCGATTGCCTTGGGTTTGCGGCGGGTCACATCCAGGTGGTTTTCCAGTACGCGCAACAGCCAACTGAACACTGTCACGATGAATACGTAATAGAACGCCACGGCCAGCATGGTCTCCATCACCAGGAAGTTCTGGGTATAGAGTTGTTGGCCCACCAGCAGGATTTCCGAGAGCGAAATCACCGACACCAGTGAGGTCAGCTTGACGATGGTGATGTATTCGTTGGCCAGCGTCGGCAGGGCAACCCGCAGCGCCTGCGGTACCACGATCAACCGCTGAACCCCGCGATAACCCACGCCCAGCGCCTTGCCGGCTTCGCGCTGGCCCTTGACCACCGCCAGCAAGCCGCCGCGATGAATCTCGGCGATGTAGGCGGCTTCACTCAGCACCAGGGCGATCAAACCCGCAGAGTACGGGTTGGACAGCACCACGCTGGTCGATGGAAATACTTGCGGCAGGTTGTAGACGAAAATCAGCAGGACCAGCAACGGCAGGCTGCGGAAAAACCAGATGTAGGCCCCGGCGCAGTCCCGCAGCCAGCGGCGCTCCGACTGCCGCGCCAGGGCCAGGAAAAACCCCAGCACGATCCCCAGCAGCCAGGTTTCCAGGCTCAGTTCGACCACGGTGCCGACGGCGCGCCAGAAGTCGCCGTTCCATAACAGGCCCAGGGTGTAGTGCCAATCGAATTGCATAAAGGTGCTCCGCGTGTCAGTTACCCAGTGCCGCACTGATCTCGGCGGCGTTTGGCTCGGCCAGGTTGTAGTGCGCGAGCAGCCTGGCGTAGCTGCCGTCCTGTTTGATCTGGCCCAGGGCAGTGGTCAACTCCTGCAGCAGCGCCGGGTTTTCCTTGCGTACGGCCAGGCCGACCACCACCGGGTAGATCAACTCGCTGGAGCTGATCACGGTTTTGCCGTGCAGTTTTTCGACGGTGATCTTTGCGACCGCGGCGTCTTCCATCTGCACGTCGACCGCCTGGGCCAGCAGGGCTTGGGCGGCTTCCGGGGAAGTCGGGAACTCACGGGACTCGATCGCCGGCTTGCCCGCAGGGATGCAGTATTGAGCCGATACGTTGTTCAGCTTTGGCACCCACGATGCGCCCTTGATCGAGCCGACACGCTTGCCGCACAGGTCTTCCGGGCGTTGGGGCTTGAAGTCACCGGCACTGAGCACCATCAGCGAAGAGCCGGTCTTCAGGTAGCTGAGAAAATCCACCTGCCTGGCGCGCTCGGGCGTGACATACAGCGCCGAGGCCACCACGTCGAAACGCCGGGCGTTGACGCCCAAAATCAGGTTGGCGAAACGGGTGTCGAGAAAACGCGGCGTCAACCCCAGTTGTTTGCCCATCAACTGCATGAACTCCGGGTCGAAACCGGCGGGGGTCTTTTGCTCAAGGTAGGTGTAGGGCGGGTAGGTGAGGTCAGAGCCGATCGACAGCTCGCCCTGTTTGAGGGTGCCCTTGACCTCGGCAGCCGACAGTAGCGGTGCCACACACGCCAGCGTTATCGCCAGCCCCAGGGTGCGGATGGTGTACTTGCCCGTCAGACCTTTTTGCATGTTCGTTGCCTCGGTTGCTGGATGCAGGGGTGGTTTGGATTGTTCAACAATCGTGTATTAGTGAGTAAGCGTTTTTCGTGCCAATGTTGGCTGATTGATATTTTTTGATGGGGTTTACGGATGTGAGGATGTGTTTTTGTAAACGCGCACACCAAAACAGTGCGAGTCGCTACCGAGTGCCATATTGTGAAGCGCGCAGGCATGGAGTTTTGCGGGGCATAAACCACGTACTTATTGATAAAGTGCTGCTTCGTTACCGTGAGTGAACAGCAATGACGTCGATGTCCCAACGCCGCTCAACCTTGATTGCCTTGTTGGTCGCCGTCACCTTCTTCATGGAAAACCTCGACGCTACGGTGATCGCGACCGCATTGCCGGACATCGCGAGCACATTCGGGGTGGGCGCGGTGGACGTGAACATCGGCATGAGCGCCTATATGCTCGCCGTGGCGGTGTTTATTCCCATCAGTGGCTGGCTGGCCGACCGCTTGGGTTCGCGGTGGGTTTTCGGTTCGGCCATTGTGCTGTTCAGCGTGTCGTCCCTGATGTGCGGCTGGAGTGACAGCTTGCAGACCTTCGTCGCCGCGCGGGTGTTGCAGGGCATCAGCGGCGCGATGATGGTGCCGGTGGGGCGCCTGGCGGTGCTGCGTACCACCGAGAAAAAAGACCTGGTGCGGGCGATTTCATTCATCACCTGGCCCGGCCTGGTGGCGCCGATACTTGGCCCGCCGGTGGGCGGGTTTATCGTGACCCATGCGTCCTGGCCGTGGATTTTTTACCTCAATTTGCCGCTGGGGCTGCTGGCCTTGATCGCCACGCTGGTGTTGATTCCCAAACGTGAAGAGGTTACTTCCCGCACATTTGATTTCAGTGGTTTCCTGCTGGTGGGCCTCGCCAGTGCCGCGCTGTTGTACGGTGTCGAACTGCTCGGGCAGAGTCGTGGCAGCTTGTTGCAGGGCCTTGTGCTCAGTGGTGCAGGGATGATTCTGGGTGCCTTCGCCTGGCGCCATATGCGCCGGCATGCGCAACCGTTACTGGCGCTGGGTGTGGTGAGCGTACGCACCTTCAGTGTGTGCCTGTGTGGCGGGTCGATTTTCCGGGTGGCCATCAGTACCTTGCCGTTTTTGCTGCCGTTGATGTTTCAACTGGCGTTCGGGCTGTCTGCCTTTGATGCGGGGTTGCTGGTGCTCGCGGTGTTTGCGGGCAACCTGGCGATGAAACCGTTCACCACCTGGGTGATGCAGCGTTGGGGCTTTCGCCCGGTACTGATGATCAACGGCGTCCTTGGCGTGCTGGCGATTGCGGCGTGTGCGCTGCTGGATGAGCGCATGAGTTGGGCGTTGATCCTGTTTATTCTGTTCGTGGGTGGCCTGTCGCGCTCCATGCAGTTCACCTTGTTCAATACGCTGGGGTTTGCCGATATACCCAAGGCGCAGATGAGCGACGCTTCGACGTTGTTCAGCATGTTTTTCCAACTGAGCATGGCCATGGGCGTCGCGATTGGCGCGCTGTTGTTACGTTTTGCCATGAATTTTCACGGCAACACCGGGCAGGCCGCAACGGCCGACTTCCAGATGACGTTCCTGTTGGTAGCAGTGATTGCGGGCGTGGCGCTACTGGATAACCTGCGGTTGCCGCCCCAGGCCGGTGAGTCGGTTTTGCAACGCAAGTGAGCCCACGATACCTTCGGGGTATGAAGCAACACCTATTGAATATTGGACGGTTCGAGTTCCCCGCATCAACCTGCGGTGAAGTACACACGCAGGGCCCATAACAATAAAGGCGCAACCATGACCGTGCTATTGAGTGAGCGCAGCCAGATTTTTGATCGTGCAGATGCCTACGCCGTGTCCGACTACGTCAACCAGCATGTGGGCAGCCACTGCATTCGCCTGCCGCCCAAGGGCCGTCCGCAGGCGAGTATCAGCCATCGGACTTTTTCCAGCCTGGACCTGTGCCGCATCAGCTACGGCGCGCCGGTACGGGTGACGTCGGTGGCGCTCGAAACCATCTACCACCTGCAGATCCTGTTGCACGGCCACTGCCGCTCGAACTCCCGTGGCGAAGAGCAGGTGTTGGGGCCAGGGGAAGTGCTGCTGATCAACCCGGATGACCCGGTGGACCTGACCTATTCCGCCGACTGCGAAAAATTCATCATCAAAGTACCTGTGCGCCTGCTGGAAAACGCCTGCCTCGAACAGCACTGGACGTTGCCGCAGCAGGGCATCCGTTTCGCCGCGCCGCGCCACGCGCTCAACGAAATGGGCGGGTTCCTGCAATTGTTGGGGCTGATCTGCCACGAGGCCGAAAACGCCGCCGAGCCCGAAGTGCAGGGCCTGTACGAGCGCATCGTGGCCAATAAGCTGCTGGCGCTGCTGGCCAGCAACGTACTGCGGGTGATCCCGCGGCCGGACCAAGGCGGCGGCTTTGAAGCGGTGCGTCAATTCATTGAGGAGCATCTGACCGACAACATCAGCGTCGAGCAACTGATGACTGTCGCCAGGGTCAGCGAGCGTTCGCTGTATAACCTGTTTGAACGTCAGGTCGGCCTGTCGCCCCGGGACTACCTGCGCCAGCGCAAGCTGGAGCGGGTGCACGCCATGCTGCAACTGGCCACAGCGCGCAGTGTGACCGAGGTGGCGCTGGATCATGGGTTTGTGCACCTGGGACGATTCTCCGAGGCCTATCGCAAACGCTTTGGCGAGCTGCCCTCGCAGACCTGGAAGCGTCGGCTTGCGCCAGGCGGATAACGAATTGCAGCCAGCGGATATTGAGGGGTAGGGCAAGCACATAAGGTGGGGGGGCCTGATACAAGAACAACCGAGGGCCTACCCCATGATCAGCACATTTGACCGACTCGCCTTGCAACTGCGCGAATCTGTCCAGGAAGATCCCGCCACCGGGGTGTTCCGTTGCCGCCGCGACATATTCACCGACCCCGACCTGTTTGCCCTGGAGATGAAACACATTTTCGAAGGCGGTTGGGTCTACCTGGCACACGAAAGCCAGGTGCCAGAAATCAACGACTACTTCACCACCTGGATCGGCCGCCAACCGGTGGTCATCACCCGCGACAAACAAGGCACCCTGCATGGCCTGGTCAACGCCTGTGCCCACCGCGGGGCTATGCTCTGCCGCCGCAAGCAGGGCAACAAGGGTTCGTTTACCTGCCCGTTCCACGGCTGGACCTTCAGCAACGCCGGCAAGCTGCTCAAAGTGAAGGACGCCAAGACCGGCGCCTATCCCGACAGCTTCGACTGCGACGGCTCCCACGATCTCAAGCGCCTTGGCCGCTTCGAAAACTATCGCGGCTTCCTGTTCGGCAGCCTCAGCGAGACGGTGCCGGAACTCAGCGATTACCTGGGTGAAACCCGGGTGATCATCGACCAGATGGTCGACCAGGCACCGCTGGGCCTGGAAGTGCTGCGGGGCAGCTCGTCGTATGTGTATGACGGCAACTGGAAGCTGCAGATCGAAAACGGTGCCGATGGTTACCACGTCAGCTCCGTGCACTGGAACTACTCGGCGACCATGGGCCGGCGCAACTATGAAGCCGAAGGCACGCGCACCGTCGATGCCAATGGCTGGTCGAAAAGCCTGGGCGGCGTATACGCCTTTGACCACGGCCATATCCTGCTGTGGACGCGCCTGCTCAACCCCGAAGTGCGCCCGGTGCACGCCCACCGCGAAGCGCTGGCCGAGCGCCTGGGCCAGGCTCGTGCCGACTTTATCGTCGATCAAACGCGCAACCTGTGCCTCTACCCGAATGTGTACCTGATGGACCAGTTCTCCACGCAGATCCGCGTGGTGCGGCCAATTGCGGTCGACAAGACCGAAGTCACGATCTATTGCATGGCGCCCAAGGGTGAAAGTGCCGAGGAACGCACAACGCGCATTCGCCAGTACGAAGACTTCTTCAATGTCAGCGGCATGGGCACGCCGGACGACCTGGAGGAATTTCGCGCCTGCCAGACCGGCTACCAGGGCGCGACCACCTTGTGGAACGACCTCAGCCGCGGCGCCAGGCAGTGGGTCGAAGGCGCCGACGAAAACGCCCAGGCCATGGGCATGCACCCGCAACTCAGCGGGGTCAAGACCGAGGATGAAGGCCTGTTCGTCCGCCAGCACGCCCATTGGGCCCAGAGCCTGCAACGCGCGATTGAGCGCGAGCGCCAAGGCTTGATCGCCACGGACAAGGAGGTGCTGTCATGAGTGCTTCCCGCGACCGCCTGCTGGACTTTCTGTACCGCGAAGCGCGCCTGCTGGATGACCGCCAGTGGGACGAATGGCTCGAATGCTACTCACCCAAGGTCGAGTACTGGATGCCGGCGTGGGATGACCACGACACCCTGACCGAAGACCCCCAAAGCGAAATCTCGCTGATCTATTACCCCAGCCGCGACGGCCTGGAAGACCGCGTGTTCCGGATCAAGACCGAGCGCTCCAGCGCCAGTACCCCGGAGCCGCGCACAGCGCACCTGATCACCAACCTCGAAGTGCTGGCCGACGACGGCCAATACGTGGAGCTGCGTTTCAACTGGCAAACCCTCAGCCATCGCTACAAGACTACGGATACGTACTTTGGCACCTCGTTCTATCGCCTGGACATCCGCGCCGATCAGCCGCTGATCACGCGCAAGAAAGTGGTGCTGAAAAACGACTACATCCATCAGGTCATCGACATCTACCACATCTGAGGACACGCGCATGACGTACTCCATTGCCCTGAACTTCGAGGACGGGGTGACCCGTTTTATCGACTGCAAGGTGGGTGAAAAGGTCCTCGACGCGGCCTTTCGCCAACGTATCAACCTGCCCATGGACTGCTCGGACGGCGTGTGTGGCACTTGCAAATGCCGCTGTGAAACCGGCGCTTATGACCTGGGCGACGACTACATCGAAGACGCCCTGAGCGAGGATGAAGTCGGTGAGCGCCAGGTGCTGACGTGCCAAATGGTGCCGCAGTCCGATTGCGTGATTGCCGTGCCGGTGCCGTCCAGTGCGTGCAAGACCGGCACCGCGCAGTTTGCCGCGACGGTGGCGAGCATTACCCGGCATGCCGATGCGGCGCTGGAGGTGAGTTTCGAACTGGACCAGGCGCCGGTATTCCTGCCGGGCCAGTACGTGAATATCGGCGTGCCGGACAGTGGGCAGACCCGCTCGTACTCCTTCAGCAGCAAGCCCGGCGACCAACGCGCAAGCTTCCTGATCAAGCATGTGCCGGGCGGGCTGATGAGTGGCTGGCTGGAACGCGCCCAGCCGGGCGATGCCGTACCGATGACCGGGCCGCTGGGGAGTTTTTACCTGCGTGAAGTGGCGCGGCCGTTGTTGTTGCTGGCGGGCGGCACCGGGCTGGCGCCGTTCCTGTCGATGCTGGAAGTGTTGGCCGAACGCGGGGAAACCCGCGCCGTTACGCTGATCTACGGCGTGACGCGGGACCAGGACCTGGTGCTGGTCGAGGTGCTGAAAGCCTTCGCCAAGCGCCTGCCCAACTTCAACTTCGTCACCTGCGTGGCGGACCCACAGACCACGCATCCGCAGCAGGGTTATGTCACCCAGCACATGGCCGCAAACGTGCTGAACGACGGCGACGTGGACGTGTACCTGTGCGGGCCGCCGCCGATGGTCGACGCGGTGCGCCAGCACTTCAAGAACCAGGGCGTCACCCCGGCGAGCTTCCACTACGAGAAGTTCACGCCCAACGCCATCGTCACCGGCGACGCCGCCTGAGGAAAGCACCATGAACTCACGTTTCAATACCAAGGTGGCGCTGGTTACCGGCGCCGCCCAGGGCATCGGCCGGCGTGTTGCCGAGCGTTTGCTGGAAGAGGGCGCCTGGCTGGTGGCGGTCGACCGTTCGGAACTCGTGCATGAATTGCAGCATGAGCGGGCATTGGTCCTTACCGCTGACCTTGAACAGCATGCCGAATGCGCCCGTGTGATGGCCGCGGCCAAGGCGCGTTTCGGGCGTATCGACATCCTGGTCAACAACGTTGGCGGCACCATTTGGGCGAAGCCCTTCGAGCACTACGCCGAGAGCGAAATCGAGGCCGAAGTGCGCCGCTCGCTGTTCCCGACGCTGTGGTGCTGCCATTGCGTGCTGCCCTACATGCTGGAGCAGGGCAGCGGCGCCATCGTCAACGTGTCCTCGGTTGCTACGCGCGGGGTGAACCGCGTGCCGTATGGCGCGGCCAAGGGCGGCGTCAACGCCCTCACGGCATGCCTGGCCCTGGAGACCGCCGGCAGTGGCATCCGCGTAAATGCCACCGCACCTGGCGGCACCGAAGCGCCGCCGCGCCGCATCCCGCGCAACAGCCAACCCCAGAGCGACCAGGAGCGCGTCTGGTACCAACAGATCGTCGACCAGACCCTCGACAGCAGCCCGATGAAGCGCTACGGCAGCATCGACGAACAGGCCGGCGCCATCCTGTTTCTGGCCTGCGATGAGGCCTCCTACATCACGGGCGTCACCTTGCCGGTAGGCGGCGGCGACCTCGGCTGACCCACTGCTGTACCTGCAGACACTGACTCACAACAACAATAATGAGAGCACTGCCATGCGTACCCATGACGTTCATTCGATTATCGATAACGCCCGTTTCAGCCGCTTCCACTGGCTGGTGATGGGCTTGTGTGCCTTGCTGTTGATCTTTGACGGCTATGACTTGTTTATCTACGGCGTGGTATTGCCCTCCATCATGAAGGAGTGGGGCTTGTCGCCTTTGCAGGCAGGCGCCCTGGGCAGTTATGCGCTATTCGGCATGATGTTCGGCGCGCTGGCGTTCGGCAGCCTGGCGGACCGGATTGGCCGCAAGAAAGGCATCGCCATTTGCTTCACGTTGTTCAGCGTTGCCACGGTGGTTAACGGTTTTGCCGGCAGCCCGACTGAGTTCGGTATTTGCCGGTTTATCGCAGGCTTGGGTTGTGGCGGGTTGATGCCCAATGCAGTCGCATTGATGAACGAATACGCACCGAAGAAGATCCGCAGCACCCTGGTAGCCTTGATGTTCAGTGGTTATTCACTGGGCGGCATGCTCTCGGCGGGCGTGGGGATTTACCTGCTGCCGCGCTATGGCTGGGAGTCGATGTTCTTCGTCGCCACCGTGCCATTGTTGCTGCTGCCGGTGATTGTCTATTGGCTGCCTGAATCGGTCGGCTTCCTGATTCGCCAGGGCCGGCTGGAACAGGCTCGTGCCTTGCTCAAGCGCCTGTCGCCCGACACCTGCATCGAAGCCGACGACACGTTGCAGATCAGCGCCGGCAAAGGCAAGGGCGCCTCGGTGCTGGAGCTGTTTCGCCATGGCCTGGCGGTACGCACCGCGTCGATCTGGGTCGCATTCTTCTGCTGCCTGCTGATGGTCTACGCCCTGAGTTCGTGGTTGCCCAAGCTGATGGCCGGTGCCGGTTACAGCCTGGGGTCGAGCCTGTCGTTCCTGCTGGCGCTGAACTTTGGCGGCATGGCCGGGGCGATTCTCGGCGGCTGGCTGGGTGACCGGCTGAACCTGGTGAAAGTCATGATCGGCTTCTTCATCGCCGCTGCGGTGTCCATCAGCCTGCTGGGCATCAACAGCCCGATGCCGGTCCTGTACCTGCTGATCTTCATCGCGGGCGCCACCACCATCGGCACACAAATCCTGCTGTATGCGGGCACTGCGCAGCTATATGGCTTGTCGATTCGTTCCACCGGGTTGGGTTGGGCGTCGGGTATCGGCCGCAACGGCGCGATTGTCGGCCCGTTGCTGGGCGGTGCACTGATGGGCATCGAACTGCCGCTGCAACTTAACTTTCTGGCCTTCGCCGTTCCCGGCGCCATCGCTGCGCTGGCGATGACTGCGTATGCCCTGAATGAGCGGCGCTCCAGCACCGATTTGGTCACTGCGCAGGCGCTGTGACTTTTTAAACCGTCGATAACAATAACTAAGAGCAACGACATGAACACACAACGTATCTGGCTGTCCCTGTTGGGCATGCCCCTTGCGGCGACAGCGGCCGAAGGTGGTTTTTTCGCAGACTCCACGGCCACCTTGCAGGCCCGCAACTATTATTTCAGCCGCGACTTCTCGGACATTGTCGGGGCCAACAAACAGTCAAAGGCAGAGGAGTGGGGCCAGGGTTTTATCCTGACCTATAAATCCGGCTATACCCCGGGCCCCGTCGGTTTTGGCCTGGATGCATTGGGCACCTTGGGCCTGAAGCTCGACAGCAGCCCGGACCGCACCAACACCGGCTTGCTGCCGGTCAAGGGCGATGGCAGCGCCCCGGACGATTACAGCCGTTTGGGCCTGACCTTCAAGGCCAGGTTCTCCAAGACCGAACTGAAGGTCGGCGAGCTGCAACCCAACCTGCCGGTGTTGGCGTTCAGCGACATTCGCCTGCTGCCGCCGAGCTACCAGGGCGTAAGCGTCAGCTCCGGGGAAATTGCAGGCCTGACGGTACAGGCCGGGCACTTGACCACCACCAGTCTGCGCAACGAAGCCGGTGACGAGAAGATGATCGCCATGCTCGGCCATGTGCCGCAGCGCGGTGCAGAAAGTGATGCATTCAACTACCTCGGTGGCGACTACGCCTTCAACACCAACCGCACCAGCGTCAGCTATTGGCATGGCCAACTCAAAGACATCTACAGCCAGGACTTTATCGGCCTCAAGCACAGCCAGCCAATGGGCGACTGGGTGCTCGGGGCCAACCTGGGTTACTACGATGCCCGCGAGGACGGCGACAAATTGCTCGGCAAGATCGACAACCAGGCGTTTTTCTCGCTGCTGTCGGCCAAGCATGGCGGGCATATCTTCTACGTGGGCTATCAAGCCATGTATGGCGACAGTGCGTTCCCGCGGGTCTTCGCCAACATCACGCCGCTGGGTAACGAGGTGCCCACCTACGAGTTCGCCTACACCGACGAACGCTCCTGGCAAGTGCGGTACGACTATGACTTTGTGGCGCTGGGCATTCCGGGGCTGACCAGCACGGTGCGCTATATCACCGGCAATAACGTGACCACCGGCGCCGGCTACGAAGGCCGTGACCGCGAGCGTGACCTGGACATCGGTTATGTGGTGCAAAGCGGCACGTTGAGCGGCCTGGGTATTCGGGTACGTAACGTCATGGCCCGTTCGAACTACCGCAGCGATATCGATGAGAACCGGTTGATCCTCAGTTACACCTGGAAGCTGCTTTAAACGCCGCCCTGGCACGTACCCATGACCTGGTAGTTGACGGTATGGCGGGCGCCCTGGCTGTCGAGGTAAACCATCGTCGCCGGCTCTACCTGGCAACTGCCGGGCACGGGTGAGATTGAAACGATGCGCTGGATATCCGGCGCATCATTGCTGCCAGCCGCCAGGGCGCCGGTGGCGGTGAAGAGCAGGATCAGGCTGAACCATTTGATATTCATGATGAGTCCCTCTGTGAGTAGGCTTCATTTTAGTGAATGGCGCAGCGGGATAAAGCCAGGAACAGGTGAATGATTCATACGTATTGCGTAGCAATCAAGGGGCAACGCTGATGGACCTGCTCAATGGCATGCGAGTGTTTGCCCGGGTTGTCGACACTGGCAGTTTTGCCGCCGCGGCCGAGGCCCTGGAAGTGTCCGGGGCGCAGGTGTCGCGATTGATTGGCGAGCTGGAAAAACACCTTGAGACCCGCCTGTTGCAGCGCACCACAAGGCGCCTGAGCCTGACTGATTCCGGCGAGCGGTTCCTGCTGCGCTGTCGCGACATTCTTGAAGACGTGAGGGAAGCCACGGCCGAGGCCAGCGGCGCGCACCTCAACCCTCGCGGGCGGTTGCGGGTGCATTGCATGAGCGGGTTGGGAGTATTGATCACGCCATTGATTGCCCGCTACAGCGAGCAATACCCGGATGTATGCATGGAGTTGACCTTGTCACAGCACAACCCGGACCCGCTGGAAGAAGGCCACGACGTGGTGATCTCCATCGCCCATTCGTTGCCGGATTCGGCGTTGGTCAGCCAGACGATCGGGCAGTTGTTCAGTGTGCCCTGTGCGGCTCCGGGATACCTGGCCAGGTACGGCGTGCCCAAGTATCCGCAGCAGTTGATGCAGCATCGACGGTTGCATCTGCAGGACTTCCAGGAGGATGCGTGGTTGTTCAAAGGGGAAGAGGGCGAGGTTGCGATTTCGCCGGGTGACACCTTCAGGACCAATGTCGCGGATGCGATGGTCAAGGCGACGCAGGAAGGCATGGGCATCAGTTTATTGCCGTTTTTCAGCGCAAGCGCGGCGTTGCGCGAGGGCTCGTTGGTGCGGTTGTTGCCCGCCTATCGGCTACGGGAGCGGAGCATTTTTGCGGTGTATCCATCGAGGCGCTTTCTGGATGCCAAGGTACGCACGTGGGTGGCGTTTTTGCAGGTGCAACTGCCGGTGTTGTTGGCGGAGCAGGTGAAAGTGATTGAGGCGCCTCGAGGCTAACGTTGCAGTACGGCGGATGTAACCGAGCCCTGCTGGCCACGCGGGCGACCGGTGCCGGCGGGCGCGTGGAAACAAACTCCTCTTCAGACTAATAGGAATAGGCAAACTTCCTGGATTTACCGGCATAGGTCGACGGCGATTACCTGACTACCATGGGTGCACGTCAACCGAGAGGCATCTCCCATGAGTATTCACAAAACCCTGTTCATCACCGGCATCAGCAGCGGCTTTGGCAAGGCGCTGGCGGCAGAGGCGTTGGCTGCCGGCCACCGCGTCATCGGTACCGTGCGTAACCAGGACGCGTTGCAAGCGTTTGAAGCGTTGTGCGCGGAACGTGCCCATGGGGTGATCCTGGATGTCACCGACTTTGAGCGGATTGACAGCGTGGTCGCCGAGACCGAGACCCGCTTCGGCCCGGTGGACGTCCTGGTAAACAACGCAGGTTACGGCCACGAGGGCATTTTCGAAGAGTCGCCGCTGGAAGACATGCGTCGTCAGTTCGACGTCAACGTGTTCGGCGCCGTGGCCGTGACCAAGGCCTTCGTGCCGTACTTCCGCCAGCGCCGCAGCGGGCACATCATCAACATCACGTCGATGGGCGGCACGATTACCATGCCGGGTATCGCCTATTACTGCGCCAGCAAGTTCGCACTGGAAGGCATCTCCGACACCTTGAGTAAAGAACTCAAGCCGTTGAATATTTTTGTCACCGCTGTAGCCCCCGGCTCGTTTCGCACCGATTGGGCCGGCCGCTCGATGCAGCGTACGCCCCGCAGCATTGCCGACTACGATGCCAGCTTTGACCCGGTGCGCCAGGCGCGGGAAGAGAAAAGCGGCCACCAATTGGGCGACCCGCAAAAAGCCGCACAAGCGATGTTGATGCTGATCGCCTGCGCCAACCCACCGGCGCACCTGCTGCTGGGCAGTGATGCGTTGGGTTATGTGCGGGAAAAGCTGGTGCAATCCCTGCGGGATATCGATCAGTGGGAGGCGCTGACGCGGTCTACGGATGGTTAAGCGGTGAGTCAGAGGCTATCGGGGTCCCCGTTCGACAGTGGGTGATCTTTGATGGCCATGACGTGTTTATCTGCGGGGTAGTCCTGCCGTCGACCATGCTCGCTGTTGCCCCTTCTGGTGCATACGCATGTGGGGGATTGAGGGCGCTTAACCTGTGGCTTTTAGAGTGAGCCGGTCATTAAGCCAACGAAATAGCCTCAATTTAATGCCAATTATTGTTGAGGTTTACGCAACAAAAGTGCGCAGCAGGTAACCCTGATGTGCACGATTGTGTAGCGTGGTAGCACATTCGAGCCTGCTTGGGGTATCCCACAAAAACCTTATCAGTCAGCTAAATGACTGAACCGGCATGAGTGCGATTTTTTAAGTCAGGCGCAACAACCTCGCTCAACTACCCGCCAAGGCCAGTGTCACCCGCAGCGTAGCCGTCGCTCAGGTATGCCCGTTTGACTGGACACCGGTGGGCAACCGGTCATATCAACGAAAAACCAGTCAGTGGCATATGCGCTGCACACTTATTCGGTCATCAAGTCTTCACCGGAATAGGCGAGCTTATGACGAAAACATTCCCCAACCACACGGTTGTCTACGACGTCGTCGTTATCGGCGGCGGCGTTGTGGGATGCGCAATGGCAAGGCGTTTTACGCTCGAGGGCGCGCGCGTCCTGCTGCTTGAAAAAAGCCCCGATATCTTGTCCGGGGCAAGTAAAGGCAACAGCGCAATTTTGCACACCGGCTTTGACGCGCCACGCGCAAGTTTGGAGCTTGCGTGCATGCAGGCCGGGTACCAGGAGTACCTGCAGATCTACCGGAAGATGGGATTGCCGCTGCTTGAGACCGGGGCGATGGTGGTGGCATGGAACGAGGATGACCTGGGCAAGTTGGAGGGGATTATTCAACAAGCCCATGACAATGGTGTCGCGGATGCGCAGTTCATTGATCGCGCGGGGGTCATGGCGCTTGAGCCTGATCTTGCGTCCACGGCCCTCGGTGCGGTGAAAGTGCCCGGCGAGTTTCTGATCGATCCGTGGTCTGCGCCCTTGGGCTATCTGCTGCAAGCGATGTTGCACGGTGCCCAGGTCCAATTTAATGCGCAGGTGAACAACGGCCACTTCGACGGCGACACGTGGTCGCTGACCACGACTGCCGGTGCGGTGAGGGCGCGCACCGTGATCAATTGCGCGGGGTTGTTCGGTGATCACCTTGAGCGCGACCTGCTCGGCCAATCCAGCTTCTCTATCCACCCGCGTAAAGGCCAGTTCGTGGTCTTTGACAAGGCGGCTTCACGCTATTTGAACAACATCATTTTGCCGGTGCCGAACGAGCGTACCAAAGGCATTGTGTTGACGAAAACGGTGTACGGCAATTTGCTCGTGGGCCCAACCGCAGAAGAACAGGACGACCGCCTTCATGCAGGGCTCGACAGCGCGGTCCTGCAGCAACTGGTAGACGCCGCGGTGCAGCGGATTCCCGCGCTGGAGGGCATGCCGGTGACGGCCACGTATGCCGCCTTACGCCCTGCCAGTGACAAAAAGGAATACCGGATACACACAGTCCCCGGTAAAAACTGGATCACCGTGGGCGGTATCCGGTCCACCGGCCTGACCGCAGCACTGGGCATCGCCCGGCACGTGTTCAGCCTGTACGAGGCCCGTCACACGCCGCTGACCGCGCAAAGCCTGCAGTGGCCGACGCTGCCCAATCTTGCCGAGCATTTACCGCGTGATTACCAGACACCCGGCTATGGGGAGATCATTTGCCACTGCGAAATGGTCACGCTCAGGGAGATCAACGCGGCACTGGCCAGCACGTTGCCGCCGGGCGACCTGGGTGGGCTGAAGCGCCGCACGCGAGCCTGCATGGGGCGTTGCCAGGGCTTTTATTGCTCGGCGCGGGTGGCCGAACTGAGTGCCGGCCGCCTGGCTATCCCGCTCGCTACAGGTGCCTGCCATGAAGCCCATTAAGACGGAACACGTCGACGTCGCGATTATCGGCGGCGGGCCATCCGGCCTTGCGGCGGCGGTGCAACTGCGTAGGTTGGGGGTTCAAAAAGTGCTCGTTATCGAGCGCGAACCCGAAGCGGGTGGCATTCCTCGTCACTGCGGCCATCCGCCGTTCGGGTTCTGGGAATACGGCAGGATTTACAGCGGGCCGGCTTATGCCAGGCGCAACGTGAGTGAAGCGCTCAACGCTGGGGTGGATATACGTGTGAAGCATTCAGTGATCAAGCTGGGCGCAGGCGGCCGCTTGGAAGTCGTCAGCCCGCAAGGGCAGACCAGCCTCCAGGCGCAGCGGGTGTTGATTACCACCGGCGCAAGGGAAACGCCGCGCTCGGCGCAGCTGGTAGGCGGCGATCGTCCGTTGGGGGTGATCAACACGGGCGCCTTCCAGTCGTACCTTTACCTGGAACACCTCAAGCCGTTTGAGCGCCCGCTGATCGTTGGCACTGAGCTGGTCAGCTTGTCTTCAATCATGAGTTGCAGGCGTGCCGGTATTCGGCCCGTGGCGATGATCGAGGCGAATAACCGCGCCACCGCGCGCTGGCCACTGTCGCTATTCCCGCGCCTGTGCGGTGTACCCATGCATTACGGCGCGCAGTTGGTCGAGATTCATGGCACGGGTCGCGTCGACGGCGCAAGTGTGCGCTTGGCCAATGGCAGCCTTGAAACGTTTGACTGCGACGGTGTACTTTTCACCGGGCGTTTTACCCCGGAGTCCAGCCTGGTAAGGCTCGGCGAGCTGCGGCTGGACCCCAACAGCGGCGGGCCGGTCATCGACCAATACGGGCGTTGCTCTGACCCGGCGTACTTTGCCGCCGGTAATGTGTTGCGGCCTGTAGAAACGGCAGGGTGGTCATTTCGCGAAGGTCGCCAGATCGCCAGCCTGATCGCTGACGATCTGCGTGGGCAACTCCCGTCATCCCGTCAAACAGTTGAGGTTCGCTGTAAAGGCGAACTGAAACTCTGCGTGCCTCAGCGGTTGAACCTTTCTCCTGTGCCGGGCATGAAACATCTTCAACTGCGCGTGAACAAAGCGGTGCGTGGGCGCCTGGTGGTGAGGGCTGACGGCCAGGCGTTGTGGTCGCGCTCGGCGTGTTATCTGCCCGAGCGCAGAATTTTGATACCGATTGCCGGCCTGAACGTGCCCCAGGGTGTTCAGCAACTTGAAGTCGACTTTGTCGCCGAATAACAAAAGGAGACCTGAAGCATGCGCATCGCCGCTATCGATCAAGGCACTACCAGTACCCGCGTAATGGTGGTCGACCAGAATGGTTCAGCTGATATCCAGCTCTCGCTGCGCCATCAACAGCATCACCCCCATCCAGGTTGGGTCGAGCATGACCCACTGGAGCTGCTTAACAATATCCAGCGTTGCCTGGAGTCCACTGGCCGGGTGGATGCGATCGGCATCGCCAACCAGGGGGAAAGCTGCCTGGCCTGGGATGCCAAAACGGGAGAACCCCTGTCTCCGGTGATCGTGTGGCAGGACAATCGCACCACGGCTGAGATCACCAAGCTGCGCAGCGCCGGGCGCGAGGCGTTGACCCTGGAACGCGCCGGGCTGCCGCTGGACCCGTATTTCTCTGCCAGCAAACTTGCCTGGATCGTGCAACACCTGCCCGCCGCTAAAAACGCGCTCAACGCCGGGCGCCTTCGCCTTGGGACCACCGATGCGTACTTTCTGGACCGGCTCACCGGTGTTTTCGCCACCGATGTGACCACCGCGTCGAGAACCTCGCTGATGAATTTGTCGACTGGCCAATGGGACTCTGATCTCTGCGAACTCTTTGGTGTGCCCATGGAATCGCTGCCTGAAATCCGCGACACCGTGGGCAATTTTGGTGAAATCGGGGTTACCCCGGTGACGGCGTCCATCGTCGACCAGCAAGCCTCTCTGTATGGGCACGGCTGTCGAAGTGAAGGTGACGCGAAGATTACCTTCGGTACAGGCGCTTTTGCGCTGACGTTGACCGGCGACCAGATCATTCGCGCGCCCGATAAAGGCCTGTTGGCCACCATCGCCTGGAAAATCAACGGCAAGGCAACCTACGCCATGGACGGTGGCGTGTACGACGCCAGTGCTGCCGTGGAATGGGCGGGGCGGCTGGGCCTGTTTTCCGACTTTTCGCAGCTGGCAGCGTTCGACGAGCCGCCGGCGATCTCCCGACAGTTGGCGTTTGTGCCGGCCTTATCGGGCCTGGCCTGCCCGCACTGGGACCGCAGTGCCGCCGCACTCTGGGTTGGAATGAATGGCAGTACCACGCGCCAGGACATGTGCCAGGCCGTGCTGGAAGGCGTTGCGTTAAGAAGCGTCGAAGTGATCACCGCGATGGATGGGTTTCTTACCGTCACCGATCGCTTGTCCATTGATGGCGGGTTGGCGCGCAGCCCTTACTTCGCGCAGTTTCTGGCCGACGCGCTGCAACGGTGCATTGTGACCCAGCGCTTTGATGAGCTGACTTCTTTCGGCTGCGCGGCACTGGCGGCCCAAGGCATGGGTATCGAGTTAACGCCACCCCGTGACACCCGTACCCAGTTCAGGCCGAAAGTCAGCGCCGCACAAGCGCTTGAATGGCGCAATACGTTTGCAGAGGCGGTTAAACGCTGCAGGGACTGGCGTTAGCTGATCGCAAGTGCGCCGCTGGCAGTCGAGCAGAAGTTCTGTAAGTTCTTTTGCTCAGTTAAAGCCTGCCCGCAGCGCGTCTGTTTGACTGTTTGAACGCTGAGGAAAGTGCAATTCCACAGTGCAAAAACAGTCTGGCATGTGAAGTGCGTTTAATAAAAGCGACTCCCACTCTTCGCCCATCAAGTGCGAAACAGGGGGAGTCTGTTCGCGGTGCATACTCCAGGAGACATTAAATGTCTGAATATAAAAAAGCAGGCGCGCAGGCGCACGGCTCAAGCACAACAGTGGGCGAAGACGGCTACCAGGCTCAATTCGAAAGAACATTGGGAAAGTTTGAATCTTTTGCGGTGGCTTTCTCATTCATATCCATTACAACCGGCTTGTTCGCCACTTACGGAAGTCTGTTGATTTCAAGTGGCCCCGTGGGTATTTGGACCTGGCCAATCGTGACACTGGGAACACTTTTGGTGGCGTTGGTGTTCGGCCTGCTTGCCAGCAAGATTCCATTGTCGGGTTTCAGCTATCAGTGGGCGAGCCGCCTGGTCAACCCGGTATTGGGGTGGTGGTTCGGTTGGGCGAGTTTTGCGTTTCTGGCGATTGTCGCGGTGGCGGTCGATTACAGCCTTGCGCAGGTGGCGTTGTTCCCACTGCTGGGCTGGGACTACACAGCCGCCGCCGGGGCATCTACCACCGTCGCCTTGTTAGTGGTGCAGATGCTGCTGATCATCTGGTCTACGCCTATCTTGACCAGGATCAACAACATGGCCGTCGGCGCGGAAGTGCTCGCGGTGTTTGGCTTGATCGTGGCGATTGGCGTGGCGGTGGCGTTCTTTGGTAAAGGCAATGCCTCAAACCTGGTCTCGACCGGCGTCATTCACAGTGACAATTACTTTGGTTGGCTCGGGCCCTTCATGCTGTCCGGGTTGCTCGGCGCCTTCACGCTGGTGGGTTGGGAGTCGGCGGCAAACCTCGCTGAAGAAACACACAACCCCAAGCAAGTGGTTCCGCGCGCCATGGTTAACGCGATACTGGTCAGTGGCGTACTCGGCACGCTGTTCCTGATCGTCGTCAGCCTGGGGCTTGGGGATCATGTGGAGGAGCTGACCAAAAGCTCCGCCCCCGTTGCGGACGTGATCCGTATGACCTTGGGAGAGGTGTTCAGCAAGGTAGTGCTCGTGGTGGTGTGCATCGCGATTTTCGCCTGCGGCCTCGTGATCATGACCAGCAATAGCCGCCTGATTCATGCGATGGCGCGCGATGGGCGTTTGCCCTTTTCTGAAAAACTCAGCGTGGTGCCTCGCCCTACAGGCGGCCCGCTATGGGCAACTGTGCTGGCCGGCGTCGTTTCGATTGCCATCGTCTTGAGCTTCTACACCAGCCCCGACGCGTTGACCCAGCTATTGGGCGCAGCCACCCTGTTTCCTGCCTTGCTCTACAGCGGCACCGTGTTGCTATACATCTTTACCCGCCACAAACACGTCCATCACCCCGACGATTTCACGCTTGGGAAGTGGGAGTGGCCGGTGGTTGTCGGCGCGTGTATCTGGCTGTTCGTAGAGATGTGCGTGTTCATCATTCCGTCTGATTTTCGCGTGGCGCAACTGTATGTACTGGCGTCCATGGGCATCGGTGCACTGGTTTTCCTGTCGGTCTGGATGAACCGTCGCAAGCAGCTTGAACGCATGCCGGTGCTGGGCGCCTATCTTTAACCCACCGCGCTCACGGCGCGGGGACCGGGTGGGCCCATAGCCCACCCGGTCAGCCTCATTGCCATTCCGAGCGACTGATTGGCGGCGCTTCATGCACCTCCACATGCGCCTCTGCCAGGGCTTTGGCGAGTTCGCCCATGGGCTTTCGATCAATGATCAGTCGGTCGATTCGCTCCAGCGGGAACACCTGGAACAGCGCACGCTTGCCCATTTTCGATGAGTCTGCAATCACCGTGAGATAACGCGTGCGGGCAATCATTGCGCGGGTGATTTCAGCTTCCTCGATGGAAAAGTCAAACGCGCCATCCGCGCTCAAGGCGCCGATCGTCACCACCGCATGTTCAGCATTGAACCTGGCGATTTGCTCCATGGCCAACGCGCCGATGTTCTGTTCCGACTCCGGCCGATATTCCCCGCCGATCACAAACACCCGGTTGCCGCTGGCCCCAATGCTCGCGGCAATCAGCAGGGAGTTGGTGATCACTGTGATGCGACTGAGCCTGGCCAGTTCGCGCGCAAAAAACAGCGTCGTGGTGCCGGTGTCGATCAAGATACTGTCGCCCGGCGCATACAGCCCCGCGGCGTACCTGGCAACGGCTCGCTTCTCTGGCGAGTACTCATTCATCCGAGTCTGGAAGGCATTTTCATGCTCCCCGCTCGGTGGAAGGGATGCGCCGCCGTGAAATTTGGTGACCTGGCCTTCTTCGGATAGAACCGTCAGGTCCCTGCGAATCGTTTCCTGCGAGGTGCTGAGGGTGCGAGCCAATTCATCGACTGAAATTCGCTCGCGCTGTCGCAGCAATTCAAGAATATGTTGGCGTCGTTCTGTAGGGCGCATGTGTCGTCCTCGGGTGCTACACGAAGTGCTGTATTGGGGCGCATCCCTGTTACCTGGGAACACAAATGGAGCGATGGTAACGCGACGGGTGCCGCCTCTGCGAAACCACAGGCAATGGGCCGTGGCATTCAGGCACAGCGGCCTCGCCCCGTGCCCACTGCACTGCAAGGCTGCCCTGCAGAATACGCCGCAGAAATGACCGATTCCAGTGGGTTTGTCATTCAAAACCACATCAAAACAACGAATGGCATATGAAGTGTTTGTAATACGCTGAGAAACGGCAGGCAGGTACGCGTCCACGGTGGACTTATGGAAGCAGTCATTAAACCGGGCGTCTGTGCGCAGGCAACCCTTGGCGATCATTTAGCTTTTATCGCCCACTTCCAGCCGACGCTGATCATGCCGATTTTGCTGGCCAAAGCTGTTCGGCGGGCTGCTCGCCGTTGGCGCCGCTATCAAACAATCCATCATTTGGAAGGGGTAGAAACCTTCCATTTCAACGAGGTAAACATGCGAAAGATTTTTCTAGCCTGCCCGTATAGCCACGCCGATGCTTCGGTAACCCATGAGCGATTTATTGCGTGCAACAAAGTCGCGGCAACCCTCGTTGAGTCTGGCAACGCAGTGTTTAGCCAGGTCTCCATGTCCCATCCGATCAACCTTGCCTTTGAAGGCAAAGACAGCGCAGCTGTCGGCAAGCTTTGGGCACCGGTCGATGCGTTTTTCATGGAAGCATTGGAAGAACTGATTGTTCTCGACCTGCCCGGTTGGGACCTGAGTTCCGGGATCAAACGCGAAATAGAGTTCTTCAAAAGTCGCGGTCGCCGGGTGAGCCTCTGGTCTGAAGTGGCGTCGCAGTTCAACTGAGGCGAAAAGGGCAGGCCCGCCAGCGCGTGGTCGGCGGTCACCCTCACTAATGTCATGAAATGGCACGCCCTGGCGCCTTTGGTTGTGGCCGGTTTTTCACAAACCCGCACAATTGCCTGCAAATAATCAGATCAATCGCCGGTGCTTGCTCCACCGCCCGGCGATTCTGGAGGCAGGCAGATGAAACTCGACGCGAGCATAGCAGCAGTGGTCACCGGGGGCGCCTCGGGGTTGGGTGAGGCGGTAGTGCGCAGGTTGGCTGCGGCCGGTGTGAAAGTGACCATTTTCGATATGAATGCCGAGCGTGGGCAGCAGGTCGCGTGGGACGTCGATGGGCTGTTTTGCCAGGTCGACGTGCAGTCGGATGAGTCGGTGGACCAAGGGTTTGCCGCCGCCCGCGAGGCCCATGGCCAGGAGCGCATTCTGGTGAACTGTGCGGGTATTTCCAAAGGCGCCAAGACCGCTGGCCGCGACCGCGCCACGGGCGTGATCAAAGCCTTCCCGAGTGCCGATTTCGACCGCGTGATTCAAATCAACCTGGTCGGCAGTTTTCGCTGCTTGTCGCGCTCCGCCGCCGGCATGCTCAGTCTTGAGCCTCTGGCCCATGGTGAGCGCGGGGTCATCGTCAACACCGCAAGCGTAGCGGCCCAGGACGGCCAGGTCGGTCAGTCGGCCTATTCCGCGTCCAAAGCCGGGGTGGTCGGCATGACGTTGCCGATCGCTCGCGACCTGGCGGGTGAGGGCGTGCGCATCAACTGCATCCTGCCGGGCCTGTTTGCCACGCCGATGATGGCGGGCCTGCCTGACACCGTGCAGCAGTCCCTGGCAGCCTCGGTACCGTTCCCCCATCGCTTGGGCCTGCCTGAAGAATACGCCGACCTCGCGACGTTCCTGATCACCAACAGCTACATGAACGGTGAATCGGTGCGCCTTGATGGTGCCATTCGTCTTGCACCTCGTTGATCCCGGAGCCTCCATGACTTGTGCTTATATCTTTGACGCCGTGCGCACCCCGCGCGGTCGCGGGCGGCCGGACGGTGCGCTGCATGAGGTGACGTCCCTGGCCCTGGCAGTGCAGGTGCTGCAAGCCATCCGTGAACGCAACCACCTGGACACCACCTGGGTCGATGACGTGATTCTTGGCTGCGTGATGCCGGTGGGCGAACAGGGCAGCGACATCGCGCGCATTGCGGCGCTGGTCGCAGGCTACGCGCAGAGTGTGCCGGGGGTGAGCATCAACCGGTTCTGCGCCTCGGGCCTTGAGGCGTGCAATATGGCTGCGGGCAAAGTACTCAGCGGCGAGGCACGCATGGTGGTGGCCGGCGGTGTGGAGTCGATGTCGCGGGTGGCGTTGGGTGCCGATGGTGGTGCGATGCTGGTCGATCCCAGCTTTGCCTTCGATCACTACTACGCGCCCCAAGGCATTGGCGCCGACCTTATCGCCACCTTGTTCGGCTACAGCCGCGAGGCCGTGGATAGCTACGCCGTTGAAAGCCAGCGCCGCGCCGCGCGTGCCTGGGAGCAAGGGCGCTTCGCCAGGTCGATCGTGCCGGTGCTGGACCAGAGCGGCATCGTGCTGCTGGATCGCGATGAGCATATGCGTCCACAAACCACCGTGCAGTCCCTGGCCGGGCTCAAGCCGGCATTCGCCAAGCAGGGCGAGTCCGGTTACGACAGCGCCGCGCTCGCACGCTACCCGATGGTCGAGCAGATCAACCACGTTCACCACGGCGGCAACTCGTCTGGCGTGGTGGACGGCGCCTCAGCCGTGTTGATCGGCTCCAAAGCCGCCGGCGAAGCATTGGGTCTTAAGCCTCGTGCACGCATCAAGGGCATGGTTTCGGTAGGTTCCGAGCCGACCATCATGCTCACCGGCCCGGCCATTGCCACGCGCAAAGTGCTTGATCGCCTGGGCATGACCACCGCTGACATCGACCTGTTTGAACTCAACGAAGCGTTTGCCGCTGTGGTGCTGCGCTACTTGCAGGTGCTCGACCTGGACCCGGCCAAGGTCAACGTCAACGGCGGTGCGATTGCCATGGGGCACCCGCTGGGGGCCACAGGCGCGATGATTCTGGGCACCGCCCTGGACGAGCTGGAGCGCACCGGCCAGGGAACCGCACTGGTCAACCTGTGCGTGGGTGCCGGCATGGGCACCGCTACCGTCATCGAGCGGGTTTGAGGAGCGATATGAACAATTTTTCCATCACGATCGACGCCGAGGGTGTCGCGCTGATTACCTTCGATGTGCCCGGCAAGGGCATGAATGTGATCAGCTTTGAAGTGCAGCGCGAGTTCGGCGAGCTGGTCGAAACGCTGCGCAGCAACCCCAAAATCCGCGGGGCGGTGCTGGTCTCGGGCAAAACCAGCGGTTTTTGCGCGGGGGCCGATTTGCCGGAAATCGTCGGTTATTTTGACCTGTGGCGAGCGGCCCGAAGCCAGGCAGAACTGCGCACTGCGTTGGCCGAAAGCGCCAGTTGGTCGCGGCACCTGCGCGCCCTGGAAACCTGCGGCAAACCCGTCGCGGTGGCCATCTCAGGGCTGGCCCTGGGCGGCGGGCTGGAATTGGTGCTCGCCTGCCATTACCGGGTGGCGGTGGACGACCCCAAGCTGCGCCTGGCCTTTCCGGAAGTCGGCGTAGGCCTGTTGCCCGGTGCCGGTGGCACGCAGCGCCTGACCCGCTTGCTCGGCGTGAGCGCGGTACTGCCCCACTTGCTGGAGGGCACACCGATTGCACCCGCCGAGGCGCTGGCGACCGGCGTGGTACACGCCTTGCTGCCCGCCGATCAACTGCTGCAAACGGCACGGCGCTGGGTACTCGAACACCCGGATGCCCAGGCGAGCTGGGACCAGGCCAATTTCCAGTTGCCCGCGGGCGCTGTGCATTCGGCCCAGGGTTATCGGTATTTCGGCCCGGCCCTGGCGGCGCGTCTTGGCACGGCGGGTGAGCACTACCCGGCAGTCGCCAATATCCTTAAATGCGTCTACGAAGGCGCTCAAGTACCGATAGACGCAGGGTTGCGCATTGAATCGCGCTACTTTTTCAACACCGTGCGTTCGCCGCAGGCCAAGGCCATCGCGCGCACCCAATTCATATCGCGTCAGGCCCTGGCCAAGCGTGAAAGCCGCGAAAACCTCAGTGACTACCTCAGTCAATTGCGCCATGCCGTCGCGGCGGAGCAACGGGCGATGAAAGAGGAAGGGGTCTCGCCCACGCTGGTTGCCAGCCTGTCCCGGCGCAATGCGTTGAGCGCAGAGGCCGAGTGCCCTTCAGGCGCTGTTGAGCCAAGCGTGGAGGACGTGGATTTTGCCGCGATTGCCGAACTGGAGCGGCGGTTGCTCTACACCCAGGCGTTGACCGCCGTACGCTGCCTGGACAACCACGTGGTCGATGACCCGCTGGAGGCCGACTGCGGCGCTGTGGCGGCAGGCTTCCCGGTATGGAGCGGCGGGCCGGTTTCATACATTGAGGTGCAAGGCCTGGACGCCTTTGTTGCCGAGGCCGACCGCTTGGCCAGCCGTTTCCCGCAGCGCTTCAGTGTGCCCCACAGCTTGCGTGAACGGGCCGCCGCCAAGCGTGGTTTCTATTCCTGATCCTTAGTGCATCGAGGCAACACATGGCCATTGTTATTGTTGAAAACCGTGCAGGCGAACACATGACCCTGCAAGCGCAAAACGCACAGAGCCTGATGGACATCATGCGGTCCGGCGGCGTCGACGACATCCTCGCGTTGTGCGGTGGCACCTGCTCCTGCGCTACCTGCCATGTGATCGTCGATCCCGCTTTTGCCGATCAGCTGGCGCCCATGGGCGACGACGAAAATGACTTGCTCGACAGTTCCGACCACCGCACCGCGACTTCGCGCCTGTCCTGCCAGGTGATCTTCCGGGAAGACATGGATGGCCTGCGCGTCACCATCGCGCCGGAAGACTGATACCGCCTGCCGGGTTTGCGTTGACGCCGATAAGAACAACAAGAGGACCACACCATGCACAAAGACGTCGTGATCGTCGGTGCCGGCCATGCCGGTGCCCAAGCGGCCAGCCTGTTGCGCCAGCAGGGTTTCGAAGGCTCCATTGCGCTGATCGGGGAGGAGCATGAGCTGCCTTATGAGCGTCCGCCATTGTCCAAGGAATACCTGGCAGGCGAAAAAAGCTTTGATCACCTGTTGCTGCGCCCGGCGAGTTTCTGGAACGAAAAACATATCGATCTGTGCTTGGCCCAGCGTGTTGTGGGCGTCGATGCCCGAGCGCATCGGCTGACGCTGGACAGCGGCGCCCAGCTTGATTATGGCCAGCTCATCTGGGCCACCGGCGGCGCACCACGGCGCCTCAGTTGCCCGGGTCACGACCTGCAGGGCGTGCATTCAGTGCGTAACCGAGCCGATGTCGACCGCATGATCCACGAGCTGCCCGCCACGCAGCGGGTGCTGGTGATCGGCGGTGGCTATATCGGGCTGGAAGCCGCGGCGGTCTTGAGCAAACTGGGCAAGTCGGTGACCGTACTCGAAGCCCAGGACCGGGTCTTGGCACGTGTGGCCGGGGAAGCGCTGTCGCGTTTCTACGAAACTGAGCATCGGGCCAATGGTGTGGAGGTTCGCCTTAACGTGTTGGTCGATCATTTGGTCGGGGAGGGCGGCAAGGTCGTCGGCGTGGCCCTGGCGGACGGTAGCGTGCTGCAAGCCGATATGGTCATTGTCGGCATCGGTATCGTGCCGGCCATTGCGCCGTTGCTGGAAGCCGGCCTGCAAGACTGCAACGGTGTGCAAGTGGACGCATTTTGCCGCGCGGCGCTGCCGGATGTGTTTGCCATCGGCGACTGCGCCGCGCACCTCAACCCCTATTGTGCGGTTCAGACCCCGATTCGCCTGGAGTCGGTACAAAACGCGAATGATCAGGCCAAGGTGGTCTCACGGTTTATCACCGGCCAGGCGCAAGCCTACGATGCGGTGCCGTGGTTCTGGTCCGACCAGTACGACCTGAAACTGCAAACCGTCGGCCTGTCCCTGGGCTACGACCAGACGGTGCTGCGCGGCGACCCTGCCACCCGCAGCTTCAGCGTGGTGTACCTCAGGCAAGGCCGGGTACTGGCCCTGGACTGCGTGAACCAGGTACGCGATTACGTGCAGGGCAAAGCGCTGGTCAAGGCAGGTTTCGCCCCCGACCTGGTTGCGCTGGCTGACGCCGATCTGCCGCTTAAGGCGGTGCCTGGCGTGGCGGCAGTGGTGCAGGAGTCCGCCCCATGAGCCCTGCACCAGTACGCCTGGACATTACGCGGGGCATCGCCAACCTGACGTTTGATCGGCCTGAGGCACTCAACGCCATCAACGTCGAAATGGCCCAGACTCTGTTGGCGCTCTGCGAGCAGCTGCAGGGACGTGAAGAGGTGCGCGTGATCGTACTCAGCGGCGCGGGCCGTGCCTTTATGGCCGGCGGCGACCTTGCGGCATTCGACGCCAGCGACGCCCCGGCTGAACTGGCCTCGGCGATCATCGAGCCGCTGCATGCCGCCCTCAGGCTGCTGGCACACATGCCCCAAGTGGTCATCGGCAGCGTGCACGGGCCGGTATCCGGTGCAGGCATGAGCCTGGCCCTGGGTTGCGACCTGACCATCGCCGCGAGCAACACACGGTTTTGCCTGGCCTATAGCGCCATCGCTACCAGCCCCGATGGCGGGGGGTCCTGGCATTTGCTGCGGCAGCTGGGACGCCAGCGCGCGCTGCAACTGGCCCTGTGCAATAGCGTTTTGAGTGCCAACGAAGCGCTGGCCCTGGGGCTGATCGCAAGCGTGGTGTCTGCAGGCTCGTTGCACGAAGACACGCAGTGTCTTGCGCGCAAGCTGGCCTGCGGGCCCACCTTCGCCTACGGCCAGATAAAGCACTTGCTGCGCCAGGCCGCCGACCACACGTTGGAGCAGCAATTGGAGGCCGAGCACCAGGCCTTTCGTGCCTGCGCCGGCACAGCGGATTTTCGCGAAGGTGTCGCAGCGTTTTTTGCCAAGCGCAAGGCGATATACAGCCACAGCTGATGCGTGACATTCCTTTGGTTTGACGCGGTAAAGCGAGCGTCATCGGGCCGATTCAGTGCTGACTGAATCGGCATTTTTTTGTCCGGCGTTTGTTCGTGCTGCAGCGGTCGCGGTTTTTGGCACGAAATGCTTCGCAGGCTCCAGCGTTGCCATCGCTGCGAGCCGGCCGACAGGCCAACAATTGGTCAACAGCCTCCCATTCGCCGGCCAGCCACGAATGGCGATAAATCTAAAAATGGGCAAGTGACGACTTATGACCACACGCGATGTTCTCTCTACCGACCGCACCGAATTCAAACCGGCGATCAGCGCTGGCGTGGTGCCCGCCGGCCTTCTTCAACAGCTGCATGCGGTGGTCGGTGAGGGCGGCATGCTCACGGGCGAAGACGTCAGTTCACGCCATCCGGGTGTGTTCATGGCACGCATCGAGGCAGATGCCATCCTGCGCCCCACGACCTCGGAGCAAGTGTCGCAAATCCTTGCCTTGTGCAACGCCGCTCGCCAGCCGGTGGTGGTGCAGGGCGGGATGTCCGGCTGGGTGCGGGCCACGCAGACTCGGCCGGGTGATGTGGTGGTGTCGCTGGAACGGATGAACCGTATCGAACACATTGACCTGGAGAACCGCACCGCCACGGTCCAGGCCGGGGTGATCCTGGAAACCTTGCAGGATCACGTGCAGCCTTCAGGCCTGAGCTTTGCCCTCGACTTGGGTGGGCGTGGGTCCTGCCAGTTGGGCGGTAACGCGGCGACCAACGCCGGCGGTGTGCGGGTGATTCGCTACGGAATGATGCGCGAGCAGATCCTTGGTATGGAAGTGGTGTTGGCCGATGGGCGCATCGTTTCGTCGCTCAACCGCATGCTTAAAAACAACACGGGCTATGACCTCAAGCAGCTGTTTATCGGCAGCGAAGGCACCCTGGGCGTGATTACCCGCCTGGTGTTGCGCCTGCGCGAATTGCCCTCGAGCAGCAACACGGCGATGGTCTGTGCTTCGCGTTTCGAGCAGTTGGCAAAACTGCTGCGGCACATGGATGGCGCCCTCGGGGGGCAGCTCAGTGCCTTCGAGATGATCGACAATAATTTTTACCGGGTGAATACCCGGCCCGGCCGCCATCAACCGCCGTTGCCAGTGGACAAGCCGTATTACGCGATCATCGAGACCCTTGGCGCCGACCAGCCGCGGGACACCGAACTGTTTGAAAAGGCCCTGGAAGCAGGTATCGAGAAAGGCCTGATCGACGACGCGGTCATCGCCCGTTCGGAGCGCGAGAAGCTATCGATCTGGGAAATCCGCGAAGACCTTGAGCATCTGGTCAAGGATTTTCGCCCCTTCTACGCTTTTGATATTTCCCTGCCGGTGGGTGACATGGAGGCCTATATGGCCCAGGTCACCGCGCGCTTGCACCAGCGCTGGCCCGACGGCTTGATCGCGTTTCTGGGGCACGTCGGCGACGGCAACCTGCATATTGCGATTGGCGCCGGCACCGACGATGAGCGTGAACCGGTGGAGGCCTGCGTCTATGAGCCACTGGCCGCGTACCAGGGGTCGGTGTCGGCCGAGCATGGGATCGGCCTGGAGAAAAAACACTGGTTCCCCATCAGCCGCACGCCTATCGAGCGCGCGTTGATGCAGAACCTGAAAGACCTGCTCGATCCCAACGGCATTCTCAACCCCGGCAAAATCTTCGACACCGAGCCTGGTTCGGCGGCGGGCGAGCAAGCGCCATGACTCGCCTCCAACCCTTGCGCCTGCACGGTTACGCCGTCAGCAACTATTTCAATATCGCCCACGCCGCGTTGATCGAGACCGCAACGCCGTTTGAACTGGTGACTACCCGGGCCAGCCAGCAGGCGGAGTTCCTGGCAATCAGCCCGATGGGCAAAATTCCGCTGCTGCACACCCCGGCCGGCTGGATCGGCGAGACCGTGGCGATCCTGGGCTATATCGAAGACTGCCTGCCAATCCCGACCTTGCACGCTGCCGATCCGTTCCAGCGTGCCCGTGAGCGCCAGGTCATCAACGTGGTGCAGTTGTATGTCGAGGCACCCGTACGTTCATTGTTCCCCGGCGTATTCATGGGCGCCAATAACAGCCCCGTGAGCGTTGCGGCAGCACGTATCACCCTCGACCGCGCCGTCGTTGCCTTGCGCCACCTCGTCGCCCCGGGGCCGTTTCTGATGGGCGCGGCCCTCAGCTATGCCGACCTGTTCGCGTTCTATTGCCTGGACATCGCCGAGCGCGTCTGTGGCTTCGTCTACCGCCGCTCGATTCTTGCCGAACTGGGCTTGCAAGGCTGGTTCGCACAGATGGCCCAGCGTGACAGCACCCAGACGGTGCTGGCGTTGTTCGAGGACGCCTTCGGGCAATACCTCAAGGAAAAAAATGCGACTTACCGCTTTCGACCTGTGGGTTACCGAACTCGGACCCCAGCCATTGAGCAGCGGCCCGCCTGATACACCCACGATTGAATGGGACATAAAAAATGCGTGACGTGAAGCTTGAGGATAAATACACCGCCGATACCGGCACGGTACTGATGACCGGGACCCAGGCGCTGGTACGCGTGCCGATGCTGCAGCGCGAGCTGGACCGCCGTGCCGGGCTGAATACGGCGGGTTTCATTTCCGGCTATCGCGGCTCACCCCTGGGCTCGTTCGATCTGGAGCTGTGGCGCGTCAAAAAGCTGCTCGACAGCCATGACATTCTGTTCCTGCCCGGCGTCAACGAAGACCTGGCCGCTACCGCCGTGTGGGGCACCCAGATGCTGGCCTCCACGCCGCTGCCGAACAAGGACGGGGTGTTTGCCATCTGGTACGGCAAGGGGCCTGGGGTCGACCGTTCCGGCGACCCGCTCAAGCATGGCAACGTCTGCGGCACCCACCCTCATGGCGGGGTGCTGGTGGTGGCGGGCGATGACCATTCCGGCAAGTCCTCGACCCTGGCGCACCAGAGTGAAGTGGCGCTGATGCACTGCAATATCCCGGTATTTGCCCCGTCGAATGTCGAGGACGTGATTCGCCTGGGTTTGCTGGGCTTTGCCATGTCGCGCTATACCGGCCTGTATACCGGTTTCAAAATGTGCAACGAAACCCTTGAGCAGACCATGACCCTGGACATCCAGGCGGCGGTGGTCACCCCGGTGCTGCCGCCGTATGGCGAGCTGCCGGCGAAGGGCATCCATAACGTTTCATCGCACATCGACCGCCAACAATCGGAAGTGGTGGTCAAGCGCTACCGTTGGCCGCTGGTGGCAAAATTCGTGCGCGCCAACCGTATCGATCAGGTACGCATCGACGCGCCGCAGCGTTGCCTGGGCATCGTGTCCACCGGCAAGGCGGTGCAGGATGTAATTCAGGCACTGGACATGCTCGGGCTGGATGCCGACAGCGCCGCGGCCCTGGGTATCTCGTTCTACAAATTGGGCTGCATGTACCCGGTGGAGCGCGAGGGCCTGGCCGAATTCGCCGCAGGCCAGCGCGAATTACTGTTTATCGAGGAAAAGGACGGCCTGGTGGAAGCCCAGGCCAAGGCGATCCTTTATGGCCTGCAGGATGCCCCGCTGATCGTCGGCAAAGTCGACGAAGACGGGGTGTTCATGATCCCGTCGGACATCCAGCTTGAGCCGATGCAATTGGCGGTGGTGATCGCCGAACGCCTGCGCCGGCTGGGCAAGTTGGACGAGACCCTGGCCGCCACCAGTGCCCACATGAGCCGTGAACTGGCGCGGGTTGACAGCATGGACCCGGCACAAGCCTCACGTTCGCCGTACTTCTGCTCGGGTTGCCCGCACAACACCGGTACGCGTACCGTCGAGGGCAGCATCGCTGCAGGTGGCATCGGCTGCCACGCCATGGCCATGTACAGCGGCCCGGCGATGCTGCCGAACACGCAAATGGGCGGCGAGGGCGGGCACTGGTACAGCCTGGCGCATTTTTCCGATACGCCGCATATCTTCCAGAACATGGGCGACGGCACCTATTACCACTCCGGCTTGCTGGCGGTGCGCGGAGCCGTGGCCGCCAAGGTCAATATGACCTTTCGCATCCTGTTCAATGACGCCGTCGCCATGACCGGTGGCCAACCGGTGGACGGCCCGCTGACCCCCGGCGACATCACGCGCCAGGTCCTTGCCGAAGGCGTGGTGCGCTGCGTCGTGGTCACCGACAGCCCAGCCAGCTACAACAGCCAAAGCGGCCTCGGCGAGGGCGTGAGCGTGCACCATCGCGACACCTATGAAACCGTGCAAAAAGAGCTGCGGGACGTCAAGGGTGTGACCGTCATCGTCTACGAGCAGACCTGCGCCGCCGAGAAGCGCCGCCGGCGCAAACGCGGCAAATTCCCCAACCCGGCCAAGCGCATGTTTATCAACTCGGACGTGTGCGAGGGCTGTGGCGATTGCTCGGTGCAGTCCAACTGCGTGAGCGTGGGGCCCAAGGAAACCGAAGTGGGGCGCAAGCGCGAGATCGACCAATCCAACTGCAACAAGGACTACAGCTGCGTCAAAGGCTTTTGCCCAAGCTTTATCACCGTGCTGGATGCCGAACCACGCAAGCCGAAGAAGTCCAGTCGGGTGGGCGAGTTGATCCTGGGCCTGCCGGAACCCCGGCAGGTGGCGTTGAGTGGCGCGTTCAACATCATGGTCACGGGTATCGGCGGTACAGGCGTGGTCACGGTCGGCGCCTTGCTGGCGATGGCTGCGCACCTTGAAGGCAAGGCCTGCTCTGTGTTTGACATGACCGGGTTGAGCCAGAAGAACGGCGCGGTGTACAGCCACGTGCGGATTGCCCGCGAGGCATCGCACCTTGGCGCGCAAAAGCTCGGTGTGGGCGAAGCGGACCTGGCGCTGGCCTTCGATGCGGTGGCGGGGTTGGCCAAGGAACCGATCATGACCCTCAATACCCAGCGCACGCACGTGGTGGTCAACCAGCGCGTTACGCCGACGCCGGCCTTTCAGCGCAACCCGGACTTGCACGTGGACAGTCAGCGCCTGGTCGGCCACCTGGCGCAATTGTCCAAGACGCTGCACGGCGTCGACGCCACTGGCCTGGGCCTGGCGTTGATGGGCGATACCATCGCCTCCAACCTGTTCATGCTCGGCTATGCGTGCCAGAGCGGGCTGTTGCCGGTTTCACCGCAGGCGATCGAGCGCGCGGTGGAAATCAACGCCGTGTCGGTCGAATTCAACCAGCAAGCCTTTGCCCTGGGTCGTCTGCAAGCCTGCGACCCGGCGCGCATCGATGCAGCGCTGGCCCAACAGCGTCCGTCCCTGGCGTTCACACCATTGACGGTCCTGGCGGACATTGTTGCGCACCGCACCCGTTTGCTCACCGACTACCAGAACGCCGCCTGGGCCAAGCGCTATCAGCGCCTGGTTGAGGCGGTCGGCATTGCCGAGCAACGGGTGCTGCCCAGCAGTGAGGCACTGACCGTGGCCGTGGCGCGCAACTTTGCCAAGTTGATGACCTACAAGGATGAATACGAGGTGGCGCGCCTGCATAACTCGGCGGCGTTCAAGGCGCAGCTCAAGGAGGCGTTCGAAGACGGTGCGCGTTACCGCTACAACCTGGCGCCGCCGCTGTTTGCCCGGCGCGACCCGCAAACCGGGCACCTTAAAAAACGTGAGTTTGGCCAGTGGATGGGCGCCGTCTTTGGGGTGCTGGCACGCTTCAAAGGCCTGCGCGGCAGCGCCCTGGACGTGTTCGGCTACACCGAGGAACGCAAGATGGAGCGCCGCCTGATCACTCATTACGAACAGCAGATGGTTGCGTTGATCGAGCACCTGACGCCCGTCAACCATTCCATAGCGATTCAGATTGCCTCGTTGCCGGGGCAGATCCGCGGCTTTGGCCACGTCAAAGAGGCGAATGTTGAAAAGGTCCGTGGGCTGGAAGCGCAGTTGCTCACGCAGTTCCACAACCCGTCGGTGGGCCAGCCCATCCAGTTTATTCCGGTGCGCCAGCTCTCGCCGCAGGAGCAGTTAAACCAAGCCGGTTAACCAGAATCGCAGGTGTTGCGCGGTGTCGCGTGGGCAGTCGTGAAGGGCCTGCCTGCGCGCACAAAACTAAAAATGACATCAAATAATAAGTCCAAAAGGATGTGTCATGAATACTAAAACCAAGCGTGGAGCGTTACCGTCTCTGAAGTTCTTGACCCTGGTATTGGCCAATATCGGGGTGATGCATCAGGTTCAGGCGATGGACCTCGATACCGGCGAGAACTGGGACACCAGCCTCAATACCACCTTGCAATACACCATGGGGTGGCGAACCCAGGGGCGTAATGCCGGGGTAGCCAACAACCCGTCCTACGACGAAGGCGATTACAAATTCGACAAGGGCGACATGGTCACCAACCGTGTCAATGCCCTGGTAGAGCTGCAAGGTATCTACCAGCAGAACCTCGGTTATCGGCTGTCGGGCTCGGCCTGGAAAGACTTCGCCTACGACGATCACGTGGAGTCCAACCCGGCGTTTGCCGATATCACCAGCTACAGTAACAGCCGCTATTCCAGCACCACTAAAAAGTACAGCATGCGCGGCGCCGAGTTGCTCGACGCATTCATGTTCTACAACACCGACATGGACCAGACCCCGGTGTACCTCAAGGCTGGGCGCTTTACCCAGTATTGGGGTAATGCGTTTTTCTTCGGGTTCTCCAACATCGGCTATTCGCAGCACCCGATCGATTACCAGAAGTCGTTCACATCGCCCGGCACCGAGGTCAAGGAGCTGTTCCTGCCACGTACCCAATTGATGGCGACCGCGGACCTCACACCGGAGCTGTCGGTCACCGGCCAGTACTTCCTGGAGTTTCGCCCCAACCGGTTCCCCGAAGGGGGTACTTACCTGGGGCCGTTCGACTTCCTCTATGCGGGGCCGAACCAGGCGCTGTCGTTGGGTGGGCCGTTTGACGCCGGGCATGAAAACAAACCCAAAGACATCAACAATAACTTTGGGGTCAAGGTGTCGTGGTCGCCGGAATGGGCGCATGGCGACCTCGGTTTCTACTACCGCCAGTTCGACGAGGTGCAGCCGTTGGCGTTGGTCGACCTGTACTCCGGTGGTGGCGGCAGCGTGCATCAGGAGTTCGTGCGAAACGCCAAGCTCTACGGTTTCAGCTACGAGGTCAACCTGGGCCCGGTGAGTACCGGCATGGAACTCTCCTACCGCCAGGACACTGGCCTTGCCAGTGCCTTGCTCAACGGCCAACCCGATACCCCGTACAACAAGGGCGCCACCGGCGACATCGCCAACTTTATCCTCAACGGCGTGTACACCCTGGGTAAAACCCCGCTGTGGGACACCGGTGCGCTGGTGGCTGAACTCTCGTACACGCGCCTGGTAAAGGTCACTGACAACAAAGAGGTCTACAACGGCATCGGCTATGCCGGCTGCGCCGGCGGCTCCAAAAGCGACGGGTGCGCCACGCGTAATGCACTGGGTGTCGCAGTGTCTTTCGAGCCGCAGTGGTTGCAGGTGTTCCCCAGCATTGACCTGAGCGCACCGATGTCCCTGACCTACGGCGCCAACGGCAACCCGGCCTACAACGGCGGCGCGTTCTACGCCGAAGGCACGCAGATCTATTCAGTGGGCATGCGCGCCACGTACCGCCAAACCCATTCCGCCACCCTGCAATACAACGGTTACCACTGGAACGCCAAGCACAAAGACACCGATTTCGGCGGCGGCATGGCGTACAGCGGTGGCAACGGCGCCATCGGGCTGAATGACAAAGGTTGGATCGAGTTGCAGCTCAAGACGTCCTTTTAAGAGTTCTCGGGAGAATAACAATGAAAAAGCTGAAGAAAATCTATCTGTCCGGCTTGACCCTGGCCATCACGCTGCTTGCGGCGCAGACCGGTTATGCCGCGGTTCCTGCCGAGGAAGCCAAGGTGCTGGGCACGACGTTGACCAAGTTCGGCGCCAGTGCCGGCGCGAGCAAGGACGGTGCGATACCGGCCTATGACGGCGGCTTGAAAACCCCGCCCAAGGTCGGTGCCAACAACTACCCGGACCCGTTCGCCGGCGAGAAACCGCTGTACACCATCCAGCAATCGAACATGGCCCAATACAAGGACCAACTGGGCCCGGGCAGCATTGCGTTGCTGGAGCGTTTCCCTGACTACAAGATCGACGTGTATCCGACGCATCGCACCATGGCATACCCGGACTGGTTCCTGGACAACACCGTGAAAAACGCCACCACCGCCACCGTCGGCGGAGCCGTCGAGGGTGACAAGGTCGCGGGCGCCGCAGCCGATGGCCTGCCGTACCAGGGCATTCCTTTCCCGGTACCGAAGACCGGCTACGAGGTGCTGTGGAATCACTTCTTCCGCTACGCGCCACCGATCTCGCGCCTGCGCTCCAGCAACTGGCTGGTAGACAGCAACGGCAGCCAGAACCCACTGCCCGGGATCGACGCGGCTTACCTGCACCCCTGGTCGGAAAAGACCGGCGAACTGCGCAAGAAAACCTTCGATTCGATGTTCGGCTTCTGGACCACGCTGTTCTCGCCACCGACCTCGGCGGGCACCCAGTTCCTCAACTACTACCTGCCCGATGCCACCGATATTTCCAAGGTCTGGTTCTACACCCCGGGGCAGCGCCGCGTGCGTCGCGCGCCGGAGTTCACCTACGACACGCCGATGGGCAGCTACGCCGGGGTGATTGTCTGGGATGAACCGTTCGGCTTCGTCGGGCGCATGGACCGCTTCAACATGAAGTTGATCGGCAAAAAGGAAATGATCGTTCCCTACAACGTATTCGGCGTGACCAACCAGAGCACCTCCACGGAAATTCTCGGCAAGCAGTTCATCAAGCCGCAATACATGCGCTGGGAAAAACGCAACGTGTGGGTAGTGGAAGCTGACCGCAAGCCGGATGCACGGCACGCCTACAGCAAGCGCAACTTGTATGTCGAAGAAGACTGCTGGTGCCTGGTCGGTACAGAGTCCTACGACGATGGCGGCAAGATCTGGCGCGTATCGCAGATCCTCAACTTCCCAACCTGGGACATCGGCGGCATGAACAGCGACACCTGGATGTTCCAGGACTTGCGTAAAGGCAACTACATCATCATCAACGCCGGTCGTACCGAACCGGGCAACTACGTCAGAAGTTTCGGCAGCGACGAGAAGCTCAACCTCCCGCTCAACCCCAAGGCGCTGCAGAGTTCCAGCGCCCGCTAGCGGCCGGCAACCCGCAGGGTGACAAGCCCTGCGGGCGTGCCTGAAGGTGACAGATGATGAACCCATTCAATGCAATCAAGCTTCGGGCGGGCTGCTTCGCCACGGGGCTGCTATGTGCCACGTTGACGCTACCGGCCGGTGCGGCATTCCTCGACCCCCTGGACCTGCCAGCCAGGCCTATGGAAAACCTGCAATCGCGCCCGCTACAGGCGGTGGCCAAGGCGGGCGAGCGGTTGGTCGCGGTCGGTTTGCGCGGCCTGATCATGACTTCCGACGACCACGGTGAAACGTGGCAGCAAAGCGCGGTGCCGGTGCAGGACGACTTGGTTGCGGTACGGTTTCCGACCGCCACCGACGGTTGGGTGGTGGGGCACGATGGCGTGATCCTGCACAGCCAGGACGCCGGGCAAACCTGGGAGAAACAGTTCGACGGCCGCGCGGCCAAAGACCTTTTCACCCGTCATTACCAGCCCCTGGCCGACAGCGGCGATGCCGATGCCCAAGCGGCGCTGGCGTTGATCGAGCGCAATTACAAAGTCGGCCCGGCCTTGCCGTTGCTCGACCTGTGGTTTGAAGACGCGCAGCAAGGCTATGCGGTGGGCTCGTTCGGCATGTTGCTGAAGACGCTTGACGGCGGCCGCACCTGGCTGCCGTGGCTGGAACACATCGACAACCCGGACGTGCTCAATTTGAACGCGATCACCGGTATCAATGGCCAGCTGTACATCGCCGCCGAGAGCGGCACGGTGTATCGCCTCAACCGCGCCACCCAGCGCTTTGACACGCTTGCCACGGGTTACGACGGCAGCTTTTTCGGCCTGGCTTGCCAGGGCCAGACGGTATTGGCGTTTGGGCTGGTGGGGACGGTGTATCGCAGTGAGGACCAGGGAGACACCTGGGCACCGCTGGACACACCCTCCGAGGCGATTATTACCGCCGGTTTGGCGTTGCCCGACGGCCAGCAGTTCGTGCTGGTCAACGCCGCTGGGGACCTGCTGACGGGCAACCGGCAGGGGCCGGCAATGGCCCTGCACAAGACCGCAAGGCCTGCGCGCTACACCGGCATCCTGGCGCTGGGCGACGGCCGCTTCCTGATGAGCAGCCTGGAAGGTATCCGCACCGAGACGCCGTCTGACTCGACGGCGCAACGGTAACTTCACGTGAATCGATTTGGAATGCACAGCTGATGGCACACTCTCCCGGTCAAAGCGACGGCATGCCGGTTACGTCCAATCTCAAGGATTTCGACACGGCCTCCGGAACGCGCACTGAGCGCCTGATCTTCAACCATCGGCGGCTGCTGATCGCCATTTGTATCCTGCTGACCCTGGGCCTGGGCTTTTTGTCGGCGCGGCTGCAAGTCAAGGCCAGCTTTGAAGACATGATGCCGCAGTCCCATCCCTTCGTTAAAAACTACCTTGAACACGCCAGTTCGCTGCGCAGCCTGGGCAACTCGGTGCGCATTGTCGTCACCAACCGTGACGGCGACATTTACGACCCGGCGTACCTGCAAACCCTGCGCGAGATCAACGACAAGGTTTACCTGTACCCCGGCGTCGACCGCGCGTTCGTCAAGTCGCTATGGATGCCGGTGGTGCGCTGGAACGAAATCACCGCCGATGGCTTCCAGGGCGGCCCGGTGATGCCCATCGGTTTCGACGGCTCGGCGGCCAGCGTAGAAGCGCTGCGGTTCAACGTGCGGCGCTCGGGCATTACCGGCTCGCTGGTGGGCAATGACCAGAAGTCCTCGATGATTTTCCTGCCGTTGATCGACAAGGATGCGGTCACGGGCGAAGCCTTCGACTACAAGGCTTTTCGCGACCAGATCGAAACCCTGCGCGGTGACTTCAAACAGCGTGGCGTGGATATCCAGGTGATCGGTTTTGCGCAATTGATCGGCGATTTGATCGACGGGCTCAACCAGGTGTTGGTGTATTTCCTGATCGCCGCTGTCACCGCGACCCTGTTTATCCTGTTCTACACCCGCTGCTGGCGCAGTACCTTGCTGGTGACCGGGTGCTCCATCGTCGCGGTGGTCTGGCAGATGGGCTTGATGCAAGCCTTCGGTTTTGTGCTCGACCCGTATTCGATCCTGGTGCCCTTCCTGATCTTTGCCATCGGCGTTTCCCACGGTGCGCAAAAGATGAACGGGGTGATGCAGGACATCGGGCGTGGTACCCACAAATACATCGCCGCGCGCTTCACCTTCCGGCGCCTGTTCCTGGCCGGGATGACCGCGCTGCTGGCCGATGCCGTGGGGTTTGCAGTACTGGCGGTAATTGATATTCCGGTGATCCGTGGCCTGGCGGCAGCAGCCAGTATTGGTGTGGCTGTGCTGATCTTCACCAACCTGATTCTGTTGCCGGTGTTGCTGTCGTTCACCGGCGTCAGTGCCGCCTCGGCGGCGCGCAGCCAGCGCCGGCTGGAGGGTACGCACCCATTACTGGTGTGGCTCAGCAGGTTTGCCGACAAGCGCCGCGCGGTATGGGTGATCGTGGCGACGGTGGTACTTACGGCGGGCGGCTGGATGGTCGCACTCAACATCAAGATCGGCGACCTCGACCCCGGCGCACCGGAGCTGCGCGCCGACTCGACCTATAACAAGGACAACGCCTACATCAGCGGCCACTACCAACTGTCCAGCGATCAGTTCGCGGTCATCGTGGCCACGCCGCCCCAAGGCCTGATCAACTATGAAACCCTGTTGGAAATGGACCGTTTGGAGCAGGTCCTGCGGGACTTGCCCGGGGTGCAAACCACTGTGTCGGCGGCCACCCTGGCGCGGGCCTACACCAAGGTGGGCTTCGAAGGTTCATTGAAGTGGGAAAGCATCAACCGCGACCCGTTTGTGTTGCAGGACGCGATGAACCTGGTGTCTGCCACCAGCCCGGAGATGTTCAACGACGCCCGTTCGGTGGCGCCGATCATCGCGTTTCTCAGCGATCACAAGGCCGAGACCCTGACCCGGGTGGTCACCGCCGTCGAGGCGTTTGCCAAGGCGCATAACACCGACGAGCGCCAGTTCCTGTTGGCAGCCGGCACCTCGGGCATTGATGCCGCGACCAACATTGCGGTGGAACACGCCAACCGCACGATGTTGTTGTACGTGTACGCAGCGGTGATCCTGTTGTGCTTCATCACCTTTCGCAGCTGGCGCGCGGTGATCGTCGCGGTGGTGCCACTGGTGGTCACCACCATCCTGTGTGAAGCGCTGATGGTGATGCTGGGTATCGGCGTCAAGGTCGCGACCTTGCCGGTGACGGCGCTGGGGGTCGGGATCGGCGTGGACTATTCGTTGTACCTGCTGACCATCCACCTCTATCACCAGCGACAGGGCGCCTCGATTCGGGAAGCCTACCTCGCCGCGCTGTCCTCCACCGGCAAGGTCGTGGCCTTGATCGGTGTAACGCTGTCGGCCGGGGTCATCACCTGGGCCTGGTCACCGATCAAGTTCCAGGCCGACATGGGCATCCTGCTGGCGTTCATGTTCCTGTGGAACATGCTCGGTGCGCTGATCCTGGTACCGAGCCTGGCCGCGTTTCTGTTGCCGCAGTCGCCGATGGCCCGCCAAGGCGGGCAAACCGATCAAACCGATGTGCTCAAGACCGAGGCCAGGCGCCCGCCGCCCATGCCGGCGCAGGCGGCCCGCAAGCCGCCCGGCGTGCGGGCGGGCTAAGGCACAGCCAGTACCAATCACCCCAACAATAATCACAAAAGGGCAGGGCGCGTGATGCACGACACTATCTTGCGAGACACCACTGTATTCCGGGTCTGGCGCCTTTGCGCCTGGGCCGGGCCGGTTTATCTGGTCGGGCTGGTTGCCTTCTGGGGGCTGCTCGCCGGCTTCCTGCCGGCGCCACCGCAGTATTTGAATGCGCAGCAGATCAGCGAGTTTTTCCTGGCCAATAACCTGAAGATCCGTGCCGGCATGGTCGGCACCTTGTTTGTTGCACCGCTGTATTACGTGTGGAGTCTGGTGATTTCCGCCGTGATCAAAAAGATCGAAGGCCCCGACGGCTTGCTGGCGCAGCTGGAGTTCGTCGGCGGTATTGCAACGGCCTTCGTCACCCTGGGGTTTTCGATCATGTGGTTGACCGCCAGTGTGCGAACCAGCCTGCGTTCGCCCCAGGACATACAGCTGTTGAGCGACATGGGCTGGTTCATCTTCGACACCACGATCATGGTCACCGCGATCCAGATGTGCGCCTTCGGTGGGGCCATTTTCATGGACCGGCGCACGCAGCCCTTGCTGCCCAAGTGGCTGGGCTGGGCGTCCTTCGCGATTGCCGCGACGTTTATCGCGGCGTACATCATGCCGTTTGTCGAAGACGGGCCTTTTGCCTGGCATGGGTTGATCACCTACTGGGTGGTACTCAGCAGCTTCTTTGCCTGGATGGTACTGACCAGCATTCTGCTGTTTCCGGCCATCCGCCAGGTCGAGCAGGAATCTTTGGCCTAACCCGCAGGTGCCGTGATGAATAGGACCCGTGTATTACCCGGCGTGCCGGGGATCTGGATTTTCATTCTGCTGGACATGCTGTTCTTCAGCGTTCTGTTTTTGGCCTATGGCATGGAAAGGGCCAGGCAACCCCAATTGTTTGCCGCCGCCCAGGCGCAACTGAACGTGGCCCTTGGCCTGTGCAACATGCTGGTGCTGTTGACCAGCTCCTGGCTGGTTGCGCAGGCCGTGCATGCCATTCGCCTGGGGCGCACGCGCGCCGGCAAGCGCCTGTTGGTCGCGGCGCTGTGCTGTGCGCTGGTGTTTGCCGCGGTCAAGCTGGTGGAGTACGGGCAGGAGTTTTCCAGGGGTATCACGCCGCTGACCGACAGCTTCTTCACGTTGTATTTCAGCCTGACATTTTTTCATTTTCTGCATGTCCTGGCGGGTAGCGTGGTGTTGGCCATCCTGGCGCGCAACACCGGCCTGTGTGCCTACGACAGCGGACGAACCTCGGGCCTGGAAACAGGCGCCACCTATTGGCACATGGTCGACCTCATCTGGATCATGCTTTTTCCACTTCTGTACCTGGCGAAGTAACCCATGGAACTGTTCTTCAACCGTCTAGGCGCCGTGTGGCTGGCGCTGATGCTCGCCACGGCGGGCGGCGCCTGGGTTGCCGCGCTGCAGGCCGGTGAACAGTGGGCTCCGGCGGCCATCCTGGGTTTGGCGGCGCTGAAAATCGCGCTGGTCATGCTCTGGTTCATGGAGCTGTTTGGCGCCCCGCGCATTTGGCAAGCGGTGTTCGGTACCTGGTTGCTGGTGGTCAGCGCGTTATTGATCGCCAGTTTCATCCTTATCTGACTTATCTGAAAAACAACAACAGGAGATTCCCATGTTTGATCTCACGGGCAAGAACGCCATCGTCACCGGCGGTGCATCCGGTATCGGCGCCGCCACCGCGCGCCGTTTGCGCCAGGCCGGCGCGCAGGTCTGGATCGCCGACGTTACCCAGGCCAGCGAAGACGGCTGCCATTACCGGCATGTCGATGTGGCCAACGAGGCTGCTATCGCCACGCTGTGTGACGAGGTGATGGACCGCACCGGGCACCTGGACATTTACGTGAACAACGCGGCGATCTCCAGCGGGCACTTGCTGGCCGACGCGGACCTGGAGCGCTCCGAGCGGTTCTGGCGCGTCAACCAGATGGGCGTGCAAATGGGCATCAAGCACGCCGCGGCGCGCATGACGGCAGGTGGCTCGATCATCAATTTTTCATCGATCACGGCGGTGCGCGGGTTTGCCCAGTGGGGTGAATACGCCGCCACCAAGGGCGCGATCATGGCATTGACGCAAACGGCGGCGGTTGAATACGGCTCGCGCGGTATCCGGGTCAACTGCATCGCGCCCGGCATCATTGAAACGCCGATGGCCATGAGCGAAGCGCCAGATATGGTGCGCAAGAACGCCGCGGTGTTTGCCTTGCTCGGCCGTATCGGCCAGCCCGAAGAGCTGGCCGCCGTGGTGCATTTTCTGGCCAGCGACGACGCCAGCTACATCACCGGGCAAATCCTCTCGGTAGACGGCGGCTGGAGCACGGGCACATCGATCAGGGGGATTGAGCTGGCGTTGGCGACTTGAAGGGTTGAACGTCGAGCCGCATTGCGCGGCTCGACGCCTGGGTCAGCCCTGGATGTAGGCGACCTGGGTGTGGGTGTACTCGTACAGACCGTGTTTGCCATCCGCGCCGCCGATACCGGAACGACGTACACCGGCATGGAAACCCTGGAAGGCCTCGAAGTTCTCACGGTTGACGTAGGTCTCGCCAAATTTCAGCGCACCGATGGCGTGCATCGAGCTGGCCAGGCTGCTGGTGAAGATCGACGAGCTCAGGCCGTACTCGCTGTCATTCGCGCGGGCAATGCCCTCGTCGAGGTCTTCAATGGTGTCGACCATGACCACCGGGCCAAAGATCTCGCGTTGCAGGATATGCATGTCGGCGTGGGTATTGGCGATCACCGTCGGCTTGAAAAAACAGCCGTTATCGCTGTCCAGGCCGCTGCCGCCGGTGAGGATCTGCGCGCCCTTGGCCAATGCGTCATCCACCAGCAGGCCCAGGCGCTCGACGGCAGCGCGGTTGATCACCGGGCCCATTTCGACGGGGCGGCCACCCAGGGGGTCACCGAACTGAATACTCTCGAACGCCGCCGCGAGCTTTTCGTTGAACTCGGCCTGCACGCCACGCTGTACGTAGACCCGCTCGGTGCAGTTGCAGGCCTGGCCACTGTTCAGGCTTTTAGTGGCCTTCATGGCAGCCACAGCCAGGTCGATGTTGGCATCATCGAGGATGATCGCCGGGGCCTTGCCCCCCAGCTCCAGGTTGACCTTGGTAATGTTGCGCGCGGCGTTGGCCATGATTGCTGCGCCCGCGGCTGAACTGCCGGTGAAGCTGATCATATCCACCAAGGGGTGGGCCACCAGCGCCTGGCCGACACTGGCGCCCACGCCGCCGATCAGGTTGAACACGCCGGCGGGCAATTGCGCCTGTTCGACAATACGCGCGAACTCGTAGGCGCTGTATGGGGTTTCCTCACTGGGCTTGATCACCACCGTATTGCCCGTCAGCAGGGCCGGGGCGACCTTGCGCACCACCATGAACAAGGGGAAATTCCACGGCAGGATGCCGGCCACCACACCCATTGGGCGACGAAACAACAGAATGTTTTCCTTGGGCCGGTCACTGGCGACGATCTCACCCTCAAGCCGTCGCGCCCACTCGGCGTTGTAGTCCAGGTATTCGGCGGCCAGTGCGACCTCAAGCTCCGCCAGCGGCATGACCTTGCCTTGTTCGATGGCGATGACCTGTGCCAGGCGCGGCAGGTTCTCGCGGACCAGTTTGGCCATGCGTCGCAGGTACTGGCCGCGCTCATTGGCGGGCAGGGCGGCCCAACTGTCCTGGGCCGCGCGTGCGGCGCCAACCGCTTCGTCGACCAGCGCCGCATCACCATCGGGAATCGAACCGATCAGGCCTTGGGTCGAGGGGTTGAACACCTCGATACGTTGGCCCGAACCTGGGATAAAACGGCCATTGAGGTAGTGCTGAAAAGTAAATTCAGGGCTTGTCATTTCACGCTCCGAAGCAAAGTGGTTGAGAGTGGCGGGTGATCAGTGGCGGCCAAAAAATGCGGCAGCTTGCCGGCCACGGTGATGTGTTGGCGGTTGATCTCATCGAGGTTGGCACAGCCAAGCAGGGCCAGCGTGCGCGCCGTCTCCTGGCGCAGCAGGCTGAGTACGCGTTGCACACCGGGCTGGCCGAAAGCAGCCAGACCGTAGAGGTAAGGGCGGCCGAGCATGCAGGCGCGGGCGCCCATGGCCAGCGCCTTGACGATATGGCTGCCACGCCGTACGCCGCCGTCGAGGACCACTTCCAGCTGGTCACCCACGGCGTCGACAATGTTGGCGATCAGGTCCACGGTGGCGGCGGTGCCGTCAAGCTGGCGCCCGCCGTGGTTGGAAACGATGATTCCATGCACCCCGGCGGCGGCCGCGTTACGCGCATCGCTGACCGATTGCAGGCCTTTGATCACGAACGGCTTGCCCCAATGCTGCATCAGCCGTTCTACCCGCGCCCAGGTGATGTTCTGTTCCATTTTTGCGGCAAAAAAAGCCGCCAGTGTGCCCAGGTCGCCGCCATCGGGCGTGGGTACATTGGGCAGGCTGATCCCGCCACCCACCAGGTAATCCAGGCACCAGTGCGGGCGTTGGGCAAAGGACCAGAGGTTTTTCAGGTTCAGGCGCGGCGGCACGGTGAGACCATGGCGCAAGTCGCGCTCGCGGTTGCCGGCGACGATGGTGTCGACCGTCAGGCAGATCGCATCGAAACCGGCAGCCTTGCAGCGCTCGATCATGTGCAGGTTCAGCCCGTCGTCGTTGAGCAGGTACAGCTGATAAATCTTTGGCCCACTGCAGGCCTGGGCAACGGCTTCGATACTGGTGGTGCCCATGGTCGACAGGCTGTACGCCACACCGGCCCGGGCTGCTTCCCGCGCCACCGCCAACTCGCCGGCAGGGTGAAATACACGCGTCATGCCGGTGGGCGACAACAACAGTGGCCATTCCAGCGGGCAGCCAAACACGCTGCGGCGCATGTCGACCTTGCGGATATCGTGCAGGTACTGCGGCATCAGGTCGTAGCGGGCAAAAGCCTCGGTATTGGCGCGCAGCGTCAGTTCATCGTCGGCGCCGCCTGCAATGTAGTGGAACAGCGGCGCCGGCAAGCGGCGCCGGGCCGCCGCCGCGAAATCCCCCACGTTGAAGCAGTCTTCAAGTCGGCTCATAGGCCCACCCCCTTGTTGAAGGATGAGGCTTACTGAGCCTTGAAACGTACGCGCAGTTCATGGGGCCCGCGGGCAAAGTAGGAGTCGATCCAATGCACGTCCTTGGACAGCGGCTCCAGCAGGGTCAGGCGCTTGAATACCACCTCCAGTGCTTTGCCGGCTTCCATGCGGCTCAAGTAACTGCCCAGGCAAAAGTGCGGGCCCTGGCCGAACGACATGATCGGTACGCTGACCTTGCGGTCGATATCGAACACCTCGCCATTGGGAAACTTGCTCTCGTCACGATTGGCTGAAGCGAGCAACGGCATGATGGTGGAGCCTTTGGGAATGGCCACGCCTGCCAGCTCGGTGTCTTCGGTGGTATGCCGGAAAATCATCTGCACGGGCGGTTCAAAGCGCAGCACTTCTTCAAGCAGCGCAGGGATCAGGCTCGGGTCGTTGCGCACGCGTCGCTCCACGTCCGGGTAGCGGTGCAGCAGGGTCAACGTGCTGCCCAGCAGGTTGGTGGTGGTTTCCACGCCGCCGATCAGCAACAGCACGGCCATCGACAGCACTTGCACATGGCTGAGTTTCTCACCCTGGACATCGGCCTGGATCAAGGTCGAGATGATGTCGTTGCCAGGCTCGGCGGTGCGCAGGGCGATGATGTCTTCCATGAACGCGCGCAACTGTTCGGAATTGGCCTTGATCTGGGCCAGGCGCGGTGCGTCATAAGCGGCGCGATTGGCGGCGGCCAGGGTGTCGTCGACCCATACCTTGAACTCCGCGCGGCGTTCGGTGGGCACGCCGAGTACTTCGGAAATCACCGTCACCGGGAACAGCGCGCAAAAGTCCCAGACCCAGTCGCATTCACCTTCGTTACCGTGCTTGGCAATGATGTCGTCGATCAACTCATGCGCGATATTGTTCGCGCGTTCCTGCAGCGCCTGGATCTTGCTCGGGGTGAACGCCTTGTTGGCGATCTTGCGCAGGTGGATGTGGTTCGGCGGGTCCATGGAGATCATCGGCGGTACCTCTGGCACCGGGTCAAACTCCCCGAGCAGTGCCGGCCAGAACTGCGCCGAACTGTAGAGTTTGCCGTTCTTGAGCAGTGCATCGACCTCCTCGTAGCTGGCCACTGCGAACGCTTGCATGCCTTCGAGCCACTTCACCGGCTCATCGCGCCGCAACTGGTTGTAGAACGGATAGGGATTCTGTTTGACGTCATGGTCCAGGGGGTCGTAGGTCTTGGTGGCGATATCGCCGTCCTGGACAGCATGTGACTGATTCATGGGTTTCTCCGGCGCTGTGGACTTTTATTCTTATTTCCCGAGAGGTATCCGGGTTCGCCTCTACACGCTATGCCTTCGTTGCCACTTTGCTCAATGGCAATACGCGCCATCGCCGCACTGCCTGTGCCATTCGCTGCGCGAGCGCTGCCAAGGGGTTTGCGGGCGCAAGGGCGGCCCAACGATTGTCACGAACCGCCTGCCGCTGGCATTTAAAGCAACGGGCGGCCGCAGTGGGGGCCGTTATAAGTGTCGAGCGTGAAAACGGCTTGATGATTCATCCCAGAACAATAAGAGGACACGTGTATGCACATTCTTTATGCGAACCAGCTCAACGACGAGCACCTGGACCCGCACCAGCGCGAATTCATCCGTACTTTGCGCACGCCGGCACCGCTTACCCACGTCGAAGGTGCCAGCGCCCTGGGCGGTGGCCACGCCCGCAAGAGTTTCACCACGGCGCAGGACTGGGTCACAGCGTTCTTCGAGAAGGGCGCCGATGAGGTGCTGGGTTACTACGCCGACGATTTTGTCTGGGAAGACATCGAGTTTGGCCAGACCATCACCACCAAGGAGGAGTTGTACAAAGCCTTCGTGGTGTTCAACAACTCCGGCCCCGACTCCGAGTTCGGTGAGCACCTGTTTGAAGTGATCAGTTATGACGGAAACACCGTGCCCGTCTCCAAAGCCACTCTGCGCGAGGCCGGTACGCCCGCCGGCTGGGCCGAGCAGGACTACCACCGGCTGACGGACAACATGCGCCTGGGCGCCGATTTCGAATACGACGAGTGGGGGTACATGCAGTGGATCTGGAAAGCCCGGCATAACGCCGATTTCTTTGGCATCCCGGCCAAAGGCAAGACCACCGTGACCCGTGGCACCACCACGCAGTTCTACCGCCACGGCAAGATCGTGCGCTGCCGTACCCACTGGAACTTTCGAGAATTCGCGATACAGCTGGGGTTGATCCCCCCACCGGACGAAGCCTGGCGCAACAACTGAGCCCACCGTCAACCGAGAAAGGAGCTGAACATGCGCTACTCGATTCTGGGTCGCAGTGGGTTACGTGTTTCGCAAATTTGCCTGGGTACCATGACGTTTGGCCCCGGTGCCGAATGGTCGCGCTCTGAAGCCCAGGCCCGTGGTGTGTTCGAGGCCTTTGTGGAGGGCGGTGGGAACTTTATTGACACTGCCAATATGTATACCGGTGGTGAAAGTGAGCGGATTGTCGGCCATCTGGTGGCCGATGATCGTGAACGCTTTGTAGTGTCGACCAAATACGCCAATGCCGTGCCCGGAAAAGGTGACCCGAACGCTGCGGGCATGCACCGCAAAAGCCTGACCCAGTCGCTGGACGCCAGCCTGCAGCGGCTGGGGCTCGATTACATCGACCTGTATTCAGTCCACTGGTGGGATTTCACTACGCCGGTGGAAGAAGTCCATCGTGCGCTGGATGACGCGATCCGTGCCGGCAAGATCCTGCACATCGGTTTGTCCGATGTGCCGGCGTGGGTGGTCTCGCGTGCCCAGGCATTCCACGAGCTGCGCGGCCTGGCGCCGATTGCTTGTATGCAAGTGGAATACAGCCTGGTGCAGCGTTCGGTCGAGCGCGAGCACCTGCCATTGGCTGACGCCTATGACATCGGCGTTACGGCCTGGTCGCCGCTGGCGGGCGGCATTCTCAGCGGCAAGTACACGCGGCAACAACCGCATGAGGGCCCCAAGCGTCTGGATTCGATGCAGTTGCAGGCACTGGATGCGCGTAACCGTGGGATCGCCCTGGCGGTGGACCGGGTGGCGGACCGTTTGCAGTGCTCATCGTCCCAGGTGGCGTTGGCGTGGGTGATGTCGCGCGGGGTCATTCCCATTATCGGCGCGACCCGTGCGCAACAGGTCCACGAGAACCTGCAGGCGGCCGAGCTTGAGCTTGATGCCGTGACGCTTGCAGAGCTGGACCAGGCCAGCGCCTTTGATGCCGGGCACCCCTACTCGATGCTGGGGTGGGACATGCCCATGTCGCTGGGGTATGGCGGAATGTTCGACCAACTTGACCTGCGGCGGTTTCCTGGCCGTCGTTGACCACAGCCGCAGGCAGGGCCGCTATGCGCCTGCCCGGCATAACAAGAACGTGTGAGGAGAGTTGCATGAGTACACCAGACAGTGCCCGGCTGATCGCCAGCTCGGGTGAGTTTCGGCGGGTTGGTTCGGTTGCCGCGCTGCGTGGCGGTGAGCCGGTGGCGGGCATCGTTGACGGGCAGGCAGTCGCCGTTTTTGTGGTACAGGACGCTGTTATTGCCACGGCGGGTATCTGCCCTCATGCAGAGGGGCCTTTGCACGAAGGCATCGTTGAGGGGCACTTGTTGACCTGCCCGTGGCACGGCTGGCAATTCAACCTGCAGACGGGGGTTTGCGAGGACGACCCGTGCATTAACCTGGCGCGCTACGAGGTGCGTATCGACGGTGACGATATCCTGGTGCGCGTCTGACCCCGACGCCAAGCGCTGGAACACAATGGGCGTGTGGTTACACGCCCATTTTTTTGGGTCGGGGGCCGGGCAGGCTGACGCCGTAAAGGGTGCGGACCACGGCGCTCTGCAACTGCAGGTCTGCACCGGCAAGGATAATGGTTTGCAGGGCATCCAGCCCGCGCAGGCCCAAATGCGTGGGCCGGGCGTTTTCCACCATCACGTGCCGGGCATCGACGCGGTACAGGTGCAACTTGCCTACCGCCATAAAGTCTTGATGGCTGCCGGCGGCGCAGGCATTTTTGATGCTGTCGAGGGTCAACTGGCTGTCGACGCCTTCAATGCGCAGCACCGCCTCAAAGGTGGTGGCGGCGCCGGCTTCGTTGTCGACGCCAGGGGTGCGCCACTGGCTCGGGTCGCCACTGCCCAGCACATGTACATGCAGGGCGCCGATAGCCGGGGCAGCACGCAATGCCGGTATCAGCCACTGCTCGATTGTATTGATGAGCGCCTTGGGGTTGTGCCCGGCACGCAACCCCAGCAGCATTACAAACCCCGCGTTCTCTGCGCCTGCCTCGGCCTGCGCATAACTGCGGCTGGCACCTGGCTCCAGGTTATAGAGCAGCGACGTCTTGAACAGGTAACGCTCATCGGCCTGGATCAGTGCGGCGACTTTGCTGTTGGCCAGCCCCTCACGCGCAGCCGTATTGGCGAAGCCAACTTCGGCCAGGCCATGGAACCGCGCAGCCACAGGCCACGAACGCGAGACATGGGTGGGCAGCGCCAGATTGCGCACCACCGCGCCCAAGTGAAATTGCGTGTAGGTCTGGAAACCCGGAATACGCGCTGCAAGCACACCGTGGACATCGCGCCAATAGCGGAAGAACAAACGGGCGGGCAGGGCGTCCTTTTTGCTCAATAAGGCGAGCGTGGTCACTGGGGTCATAAAGGGGTTCCTGGCCGGTGAGTGCAAGGACTCACCGGCTTCACCAAGAGAAAGTAGCGCTAGGCCGCGCCAAGAAAGCCACCGTCCAGCGCGGTGACGGTGCCGGTCAGGTAGGCACCTGCCCGTGAAGCGAGAAACACGACCATGCCGCCGATGTCTTCCTGGCTGCCGAAACGCCCTGCCGGGATTTTCCCGAGCATGGTTTGCTCCAGGTTGGGCACCGCCTCAAAAAAGCCTGCGGTCATGTCGCTGGGGAAGTAGCCGGGGGCAATCGCATTGACGTTGATATGGCGCACGCGCAGGTCAGAGGCCAGCATGCGCGTGAGTTGGTGCAAGGCCGCCTTGCTGCACCCGTAGGCGTAGGCGCCGTTGCTCTGCGGCATCAGGCCGCCAATGGAGCCGATATTGATGATGCGCGCGGGGTCGGCGGTGCTCGCCTTTGTACCCAGCAACGGCAACAACGCCTGGATCAGCAAAAACGGCGTGCGCACGTTGAGCCCCATCAGGTCATCCCAGCTTTTTTCGCTGACGCTGCCCAATGGCTCGGCGTTGAAGGTCCCGGCATTGTTGACCAGAATATCCAGCGACGCGCTGTGCTCGGCAAGTTCCCTGGCCAAGGCCTGGACCTGCTCGGCGTCAGCCAGGTCGTGCTGCAGGAAGGTGCACTCGCCGTGTTCGGCCAATTCATCGACCAGCCGTTGACCCGCGTCGCGCGAGCGGCCGCTGATGAACACCCGGCAGCCGGCGCGCACCAGGGTCTTGCTGATCAGCGCGCCGACGCCCTTGGCGCCGCCGGTGACCAGCGCGGTCTTGCCCTTGAGTGAAAACAGCTCGTGATAGATATCCGCAGCCATGGTCTGTATCCCGAAAAGTTGATGGGGTTGAGCCGAGGTCAGCTCGGCACAGCGCCCAATTGCCGGAACACCGGGATCGCATCCCAGATGCTGCGTTCGAGGATGATCTTGCCGTCCTTCCAGCCCATCACGGTGACGCCTCGGGTTTTAGTGACTTTGCCGGCTGCCGGCACGCCGAGAAAATCGCCGGCGTGTTTGGTTTCCCAGGTCCACTGGAAAGAACCCAGGGTTTCGTCACCCACGTAGTCGAACACTTCAAAGCGGTTGTACGACAGGCTCGGGTCGGCGATTTCGAACCCTTCAAAAAATTTGCGCAAGGCAGGCAGGTCATTGTTGATGCGCAGGTCGAAGTTGACGTCCTCGAACTCAAACTTGTCCGAATACAGCGTCATCAATTCGTCGGTGCCGTTGGCAAACAGGCCTATCCAATATTGGGACCATTGCAGGTTCATGCAGAGCTACTCCTGAGGCGTGGATTATTGTTGTTGGGGATGCAGGACGTTGTTGTAAGCCCGGTTACCTTACTCCCGCTCAAGGCCTGCTGCGATGGCACGAAATGCCAGGCCATGGCCGAACGTGACAATGTCACCCAGCGTCTGCGCCGGGTATCAAAAACCCTTGTGACAGCACCGAACGCTCTGTTTCAGGCGTTGCCGCGGGCTTTGTTGACAAGCATGGAAAGCTGTGCGTAATTCAGCGAACAAAAATAAGATTAAGGCCTTGGCGCGATTAGCCGTGGGGCCCTGAGGAGGCGCGATGAAGTCGGGAATTTCGGGTTGGGTATTGGCCATTGCACGCACGCTGGACGTCGCGGGCATACCCCACGAAAAGATTTTCCAACAGGTGGGCATGGACCCCGCCGGTCTCAACGCAGGAAGCAACCGTTACTCGCAGGAAACCGTCAGCCGTTTATGGCGGGCCGCCGTGCAGGAAACCGCAGACCCTTACTTCGGCCTGAAAGTAGCCTCGCAAATCCGTCCTTCGACCTTCAGCGTCGTTGGCTACGCCATGAGCTGCAGCGCCACCCTGGGTGATGCCCTGAACCGTTTCGCGCGCTACGCCAAGCTGATCTCCAACTCGGCGACGGTCACCCTGACCGAGGACTGCGGTAAATTATCCATCAGCTTCAATTTCGACACCGGCGGCGCCCCGCCGATTTTTCACACCATCGACACCGTGGTAGCGGGGCTGGTGTGTTTCAGCAGTTGGATCGCCGGCAAGCAGGTGGTGCCCCACGAAGTGCATTTTCGGCATGAGCGTCCAGAGGATATCAAGGCTTATACCAAGATCCTCAAATGCCCGATTCATTTCGGCCAGGAGAACGATTGCATCGTCTTCAACAGCTGTGACATGACGCGCCCCATTCTCTCGGCGGACGAGCAACTGGCCGCACTGCTCGACAGCATGGCGGTGACGCAGATGGCGCAATTGTCTGAGCGTTTTTCCAAAAAAGTGCGTGATTGCCTGGTTCAGCAATTTGCTGAAGGGGAGATCTCGCGACGCGGCACCGCCGAGCGCATGCACATGACCGAGCGGACCTTGTTGCGCCGCTTGAAGGACGAGAACACCACGTTCCAGGAAGTGCTTGACCGCTTGCGCGAGGAGCTGGCTTACGAATACCTGAGTGGCTCGGATGTCACGGTGCAAGCGGTGTCTTCCATGCTCGGGTTTTCCGACGCGAGTACCTTTTCCCGTGCGTTCAAACGCTGGACGGGCCGCCGGCCCAGCCTGGCCCAGCACAAGGACACGCCACCCAGCCTGCACCGCTGGACCGAAGAGAGCGCGCTGGCGGGGTAGGGGCGAGCCGTTTCATTGGCCACGCCGTTGAACGACCATTCAGGTGATGTTGGCCCTCAAAAAAACAGGTCCTGGAGTGCCGGCTCGCAGTACCGTGCGCTTATTCGATGGGGTATTGCTTGAAGGCTGGGTGTTCTTCAAGTCGCTCGGCATGGCGCTGCAGATGCGGGAACGTCCCGGCGTTGACCACTGAAGCAACGGTGAACTGGCTGAAGGACCAGGCCACTGCGGCGGTTAGGGCACCTTGGGTCAGCGCTTTGTCAGCGCCGTGGGCCAAGCGCTTTTCCAGGGCGCAGTAGGCCGCCAATAACTGGCCAGTCACTCGGTCGAGCCAGGGTTCGTGGAGTTTTTCTGCGGGGCGCAGATTATGCTCGTAAACAATCTGTACGGTTTTTTCACAGGCGGCCAGGGCGAGGCCGATCAATAGCAAGTCTTGGGCGCGCGCGCTGGCCTGCTGTGGCAACAACTTCTTGTCGGCTGGCGCCAACGCTTCGAAGTAATCAAGGATCAGGCTTGAGTCCATCAACACGGTTGAGTCATCCAGCACCAGGCTGGGGGCCTTCACGACCGGATTGATCCTGGCAAATTCGTCGTAGGTACTGAATACCGAGAGCGGCTGATGCTCAAACTCGATGCCGTACAGATCCAGGGAAATTGCAACGCGGCGCACGTAGGGCGAGTCCAGCATGCCGACCAGTTTCATGAAGCCTCCATTTACGTCAGGGTGATTTTCAAAGTGCAGTGAGGGTGCTTGAGGAGTTGACGGTGTAACGGGAACCTCCTGCAACTGGCAGGATTGTTTAATCGAGGTTACTTTATAGCGAGAGAGGTCCACGCAATATCGAAAGTTTTTACCAGAATAGGTTAGTTTTACTTACATGAGCGCATTTCCTCCATTGACCTGCCTGCGCAGTTTCGAGGCCACCTCCAGGTTGGGAAGCGTCACCCTGGCGGCCAAGGAGTTGCACGTCACCCATTCAGCGATCAGCCAGCAGCTCAAGGTGTTGGAGGAAATTGTGGGGGTGACCCTGTTCGTACGCGAGGGGCGTGGCTTGCGTGTGAGCGAGGATGGGCGACTGTATGCGCTGCAGATCCGCAAAGCCTTGGGAGATATCGCCGAGGCCACGCGATTGGTCCAGGCACAACCCAGGATGGGCGAGTTGGTGGTGGCGGTATTACCGTCGTTCGGCCGGTCCTGGCTATTACCGCGCCTACCGGGTTTTCAGCAGCTTTACCCGCATATCAGCATTCGGCTGCAAGCGAGCCTGACGATCTCCAACCTGCATCAGGAATCGGTGGATATTGGCATCCGCATGGGCAAGGGTGATTGGGAGGGCGTAGATCAGAAGCTGTTGTTCCATGATGAAATCGTCGTTGTCGCCGCCCCTCACTTCAATGGCGGACGCTTGCCGCAGACACCGCAACAGGTCATTGAAAGCAAGATCATCTACAACACCGAATCCTGGCTGCCGTGGTGCGAGGCGGCGGGCGTCGAGATGGGCAGCGAACGCAAGGGGTTGTGCAGCAATGACTCCAACCTGGTATTGGAGGCGGTCCGCCTGGGGCAGGGCATCACGCTGGAGCGGCGCAGCCTGGTGCATGACGCCATCGAGCGGGGAGAGCTGGTCCAGGTGTGTGACATCAGTGCGCCGTATGCCTATCCCTATTGGCTGGTGTGGCCGCCCAGGGAAAGTTCGCAAGACAAGCAGCGCAAGTTCTCCCATTGGTTGTCCGGGGAAGTGGACCGTTACCTTGCCCAACTGAAAAAAGACCCCTGAAAGAGGCTTTGCCCGATACCGCCGCCAGGCATCCGGCCGATCAACTCGTGCCAATGCATGACCTCCAGGCACTCAACGCCAAGTTCTGCCCATATCAACACCCAACATGCGGTGTTCGCCCACTTCGTTGGGCAGGCGCAGCCGTCGCTGCGGGCGGCGGGCTAACCTATCACTTGGTCAGGCGTTGGCGCACGCCGATGGAATTTTCGCGCAGTGTGCGGCTCTTTCGTAATAGAGGCGAAAAAAACGCCCCGTAATAGGTGTCGGCAGTCGCCGAGGCCCAAATAAAAATATGCGGATGGAGCCTGCCATGCCTGCATTGCCCGGTTACATAGCTTTCCTGTTTTGTCCCGTTGCACTCGGCGTGTACTTACCTGCCGTTGGCGGCTGGCGGATGTGCCGGGTCCGCCACCCAAGGAGCCTTTCATGACTGTCCTTCAAACCCTGAAAAGTCCGTCCAGCCAGTGGCTGCATGAGGGTGCTTTGCGCATTCAGTACGAATCTTTGCTTGCCGATTGGGACGCCAAATCTGCGCAGCGGGCGGCGGATTTCCTGCAGGCGCAGTTGGAACTCGTCGGGCCCGCTGAAGACGCGCCGTTGCCCACGTCGCCTCATCAACTGATGGAGTGGGTTGAACACAATTGCACGGCAGTTGCCCAGGAATACGCGCGTTACCTGCAAGGTCGACAGCAAGGCGACGACCGCCGCTATTTCCAAAATAAAGCTCACGCCCTGTACTTCCTGCAATGCGTGGCGCCGACCAAACACGTCGACGGTGCCTGGCTCTACGGGGTGCTTGCGCACTGGCCGGATTATCGCTACGACGGGCTTTTGACCACCTACCTGGAAGAGCTCGGCGACGGCGAGTCGGCACAGAACCATGTCGCGATTTACCAGCGCCTGTTGGCCGAGCAAGGTTGCGACGGCGATTTCGACTGGCAAGATCAGCACTTCCACCAAGGCGCCATCCAGTTGGCGCTGGGCCACAGCGCCCAGGGGTACATGCCGGAAATCGTCGGCTATAACCTGGGTTATGAACAACTGCCGCTGCACCTGCTCATCTGCGCCTACGAGCTCACGGAGCTGGGCATCGACCCCTATTATTTCAGCCTTCATGTGACCATCGACAACGCCAGCAGCGGCCACGCCCGCCGCGCGGTGCAAGCGGTTCTGGCGTTGATGCCCCAAGGTATGGACGCGACCGAGTATTGGCAACGGGTGCGCCGCGGTTACCAGCTGAACGACCTTGGCGTTGGCTCCACGGCCGTCATTAAGGCGTTTGACCTGGAACACGAACTGGTCGCAATGCTTGAGCGCAAGCGCCCGTTCGGCCAGCACATGCATTCCGATTACTGCCGCTTTGAAGGCAAGACTGTCAATCAGTGGCTGTCGCAACCGGGGCAGGTTCGCGGTTTCCTGCAAGCCCTGCAGGACAAGGGCTGGATCAAGCGACACCAGGCCCCTGAAGACAGCCGTTTCTGGCAATTGATCGACGGCGCGGGGGCCGCCATGTTCGGCGTGTTCAGTGGCTATGAAAAACAATTGCTGCGCGACTGGATCGCTGGGGATTGGTGCGATGCAAAACCTATTGCGCGCCCACGCCCGGCGCTGCCCGTGTCGCCAGACGCGAACGCAAGCACCGCCGACGACCCCGAAATGCATACACTCCGAGAGGCACTGGCGTCGCACAACGGCGAGCAGCAGTTAGCCCTGTTGCTACCGTGGCTGCGCCCTGACCGTCATCATCGCCCCGCCGGCTTGTTCGCCACTCGGCATTTTATTCAACTGCGCGCAGGCCTGCGCTGACTGACAAAGGAATGCGCCCATGGTTGATTCGCTGCTGTACTCATCGCCGCCCATTTCATCGGCCCAATCCCGTGCCGACCGTGCGCTGCTGCACCTGGGCCGCCGCTTGCAGGCGGATGACTATCGCTTTATCACGCCCACGCCGCTGACCCACCAACGGGTCATAGCCCGTTTGGCTAATGCGCCGGCCCGCGACATGCGCGGGATCTTCGGTTGGTCGCGACCCTTTGATGCGCAGGTGTTCGAGCCTGCCGAATGGCGGGAGCTGCAAGAAGCTGGCATTGTCGTCAAGGCGCACGGGCGCTGGCACAGCACGGTACGCTGGTCGACCCTGGGCCCGTTGCTGTTGGCGCATTCGGCGTTTCCAACCGAGGACGCGGACTCGGTGTTTTTTGGCCCCGACACCTACCGTTTTGCCGGCGTCATTGATGACTGCCTGCGCGAGCGCTTTGCGCCGATCCGCCGCGCCGTGGACATCGGCTGTGGCTCGGGCGCCGGCGCCTTACTGGTGGCGCGCGCACGGCATGACGCTGAGGTGCTGGCGGTGGACATCAACCCCAGGGCGCTGCGCCTGAGCGCGGTCAATGCCGAACTGGCCGAGACGCCGAACGTCAGCGTGTACCACAGCGACGTACTCGACAGCGTCGACGGCTGCTTTGATCTGATCCTCGCCAACCCGCCCTACATGAAGGACGGTCAACAGCGGGCCTACCGCCATGGCGGCGGCGAACTGGGTGAAGCGCTGTCGTTGCGCATTCTGCGTGAAGCGTTGCCGCGCCTGGCGCGCGACGGCACCTTGTTGCTCTACACCGGCGTGGCGATGGTCGACGGTCGCGATGCGTTTCTTGAGGCCGCCCGTGCCGTGTTGAGCAGCGACGCCTTTGGCTGGACCTACCGCGAACTGGACCCCGACGTGTTCGGCGAAGAGTTGGAAAAGCCCGGCTACGAGCGGGTCGAGCGCATTGCCGCGGTGGCGCTGACCGTTACCCGCCTGAGCTGAGTGGCCATGGACCGCGGACAGCGCTTTGGCATTGAAGAAGAATATTTCATCATCGATCTGCGCAGCCGACGCCTGCTTGCCGAGCCGTCGGCGCGGGTGTTGACAGCCTGTCGCGAGGCCATTGGCTAGGGCTTTTCCTATGAGATGTTCCAGGGCCAGGTCGAAGTGGCATCGCCGGTGTTTGACGATGCCGTACACGCTGCCACCTACCTTGGCCGCGTGCGCCGGGAACTGGACCAGGCATTGGCCGAACACGGGCTAGGGTTTATCAGCAGCGGCGCGCACCCAATGGCTGGTTGGCAGGCGCAACGGGCTACCCCGCAGGCGCATTTCCAGCGGTTGTTCGATGAGTTCCGAATCGTCGCGCAGCGTAGCGTGCTCAACGGTCTGCACGTTCACGCAGAGATCCCGGCAGGTGTCGATCGCATCGCGGTGATGAACGAGGTATTGCCCTGGTTGCCGATGCTGCTGGCCCTGAGTGTTTCATCGCCGTTGTGGCAGGGCCAACCCAGTGGCTATTGCAGCTATCGACAAGTGGTGTGTGACGAGTGGCCGCGTATGGGCATCCCCGAATACCTGCTGGATGAGCCCGGTTTCGAGCACTACTTGGGCTTACTCAAACAAACCGGCGCGGTGGCCAGCGACGCCAATATCTGGTGGGGTTGCCGACCCTCTTTGAGCTACCCGACGCTGGAGTTGCGCATGACTGACGCGTGCCCGCGTTTGAGCGACGCGCTGGCCTTGGCCGGGCTGTTCCGGGTGATGGTCAAATATGCCTGCCTGTTACCGGCGCCTGGCAGTCAATACAGTGTCGAGTGCCACTGGCTGCTCAAGGAAAACCGGCATCAGGCCAGGCGTTGGGGGCACCAGGGGCGCTTTGTGCTTGCGCCCGAGACGCCGGTGCTGTCGCTTGAACAATGGCTGACATTGGCAGAGCAACGCTTTGGCGCCACTGCCCGAGCGCTGGGCGAGGAGGGCGTGTTTATTAAGGCCCGGCAAATACTGCGCGATGGCACCAGCGCGCAACGCCAGTCAGCTTGGTATGAAGCCAGCGCGGCGCCGGCCGAGGAACGCTGGCCGGCCGTGGTAGACGGGCTGTTGGCGGAGAGCCGGGAGGGACAGGTGGTTCCGGCGAGTTGACCTACATGCCATTCGTCCTTTGCGTTGCACTTGACTCTCACAGGCGACTCGAAACAGATCCATACCCGGTAAATGGGAGAATTTCGCCATGAAACATGACCCGTCGAACACCGAGGCCGCCCCGGTAAAAAAATCTCAAGAGCCCAATGACGACGGTTTCGCTGTCGGCACCGCAGGACGTGATGAAGACCCGAACGCCACGACCGACTGGGATCATCCCGATGACCCGCAACACCGTCGAGGCACGCTCGAAGGCACGCAGCCTCCGCCGAACGGCACCCCCGGCATCGACATCGTGCCCGGGCCGGATTACGACGGTGAGGATTGAATGCCGTGCGCATACGGTATCGATAGGGTATGCCCCGTGCTGCCCTATCTGCCGAAAAATCTATCCTGATCAGCGGGTTGAAGATGCGCTGCAGGAAAGTGCCAATAAACTGTATTCGTTGCTGGCGCGGCGCCAGCAACGATAACGTGAGCGCCTGTCCTTAATCGCGCGCGCTGCGCAAACTATTGATCAATTCAATCAGCGACTCATGAGCCACCGGCTTGCTGACATGATGATTAAAGCCGGAGGCGGCGGTTTTTTTCTGATCGCTTGCGGCGCCATAGCCGGTAAGTGCAATGGATGGCGTGGCCTGCAAGTGATCCAGCTTGCGAAGGTTTTTCATCAACTCATGGCCGTCCATGGCCGGCATGCCGATGTCCGAAATGATCAGGTCATACCGGCTGGTGTTCGCGGCTTCAAGTGCCAGTCGCGGATCGCCGAAGGCCTTCACGTCGGCACCTTCCATTTCAAGCAGCATCTGCAGCACGAGCAGCACGTCTTCGGAGTCGTCGACCAGCAGGACTGTCAGTCCGCCGAGACGGTTATCCTCATCTGAGGTTTCCGGGATGACCGGTAGATCGTCTTGCTGCTCGCTCAGGGGCAACAGCACCGAGAACGCGCAGCCAAAGCCCAGCCCCTTGGAGTGCACGCTCACATGACCACCGTGAGCCTCCACCAACTGGCGTACCAGTGACAGGCCGATTCCCAGGCCTTCGCGCTGGTGCGTCTGGTGCTGGTTTTCCGCTTGGCTGAACAGGTCGAAAATCTTATCCAGGCTTTCCTCGGCCAGCCCAATGCCGCTGTCGATGACGTCCAGCTGCGCATGCCCATCCACGCGGCTCAGTATCAACTGGACGCGGCCATCGTCCGGGGTGAATTTCAGTGCGTTGTTGACCAGGTTCCAAATCACCTGCTCAAGCCGCGTAGGGTCGGCATCGACGAGCAGCGTCGCCTGCGGCGCGAGGGAAATATCCAGCGTCACCTGGCAACGGTGGCCATCGATGAGCACCACGTTGTAGATGTCCTGAAGCGTCTTGGCCAGATCGACAGGCTGTTTCTTCAGCTTGAGCTTGCCGGTTCGCACCCGTGCCACGTCCAACAGGTCGTCAATAATCCGTGCCTGGCTGGAAACGGCCTCGCAGATCGTATCAACGGCCTTGATCGCCAGGCCCGCCGACTTGGTGGCCGGAAGGCGGCGCAGCAATTCGGCGTTGAGCTGGATCAGGTTCAGCGGGTGTTTAAGCTCGTGAGACATCACCGCGAAAAACTCGTCCTTGAGATGGCTATTGGTCTGGGTTTCCATCAGCCGCTTATGCTGCTCGTCATGAATGCGTTTATGGCCGGTGAGGTCCCGGGCGATCTTGACGTAGCCGCGCAGGCTGTCGCTCTTGAGTTGGGTGACTTCACCACTGCAATAGAACCGGCTGCCGTCCTTGCGCACATGCCAGCGCTCGTCTTCACCCCGGCCATGCTCGCGGGCCGCGCGCAGTTCATTTTCCGGCACGCCGTCGGTGCGGTCCTCCGGGGAGAAGATCAGGTCGTAGTAAGCGCCCAGCACTTCGTCTTTGGTGTAACCGAAGATAAGTTCCGCGCCGGTGTTCCAGTCGGTGATAGCCCCATGGTCATCCAGGATGATGATGGCAAAGTCATGGGTGCTTTCGGCCACCAGGCGCATGCGCTCCTCGCCCAGCCTGAGCTCTTCCTCCGCCAGGCGACGTTTGGTGATGTCGATAAAGGTCAACACGGTTCCGTCAATATGGTCTTCGCTGGAGCGGTAAGGCAGTAGACGCGCGATGTACCAACGCTCGTCCTTGCTGCTGATTTCGCGCTCGATCATGCTCAATGATTCAAAGACATTTGTCGCGTCGCTGGCCATTTCCGGGTAGTTGAGGCGGTGGGTGATATCCGTCAAGGAGCGCCCGGTGTCGACCGGCAGCATGCTGAAAATATCGGTCGCACGTGGAGTGAACCAGCGGATGCGCATATTGCGGTCGACGAACACGGTGGCGATGTCGGTGGACGCAATCAAGTTGGTCAGGTAGTCGTTGACCTTGTCGGTTTCTTCAACCTTGGTCTTGAGTTCGTAGTTGACCGTCAGCAGTTCTTCGTTGATTGACTGCAACTCTTCCTTGCTGGTCTCCAGCTCTTCAGTGGCCGAACGCAACTCTTCGTTGACCGCCTGCATCTCTTCGTTGGAGGCCTTGAGTTCCTCGCTGGAGACTTCCGATTGCTCAATGGTGTCCTGCAGGTGCAACTTTGTACGCTGCAGCTCACGTTCCAGATTGCTCATCATCTGGTTTTCGACGAAGTTGACGGTGGACTCGCCCGATTGCTGCGAGTCGACCTGGGTTTCTTTGAATATCACCAGGACAAAATCGCTTTCGGTGGCATCATCCCGGTAGGGAAGGGCAGTGATGTCCACCGTGAACAATTCCTGGCCACGCTCCATTTGCACTTTGCGCGAGGTGACCGGCAGGTTGGACTGCTGCACCTGAAACAGCGTCGTGCGAATATCCAGGCGCAGGTCGGGGTGCACCAGCGCGAGCAAATTGCGCGTCATTTCCCCTGCTACGTAGCGCAGGAAGCGACCGGCCCCTTCGCTGATGTGCAAGATATCGGCGTGTACATCGACGATGACGCTGGGTGGCGCAGCTTTTTCCAACGCGCGCATGTGAATTTCGGCGAACGATAGCTTCGTCGGCGCCTTGATTTCAGCGGTGACCGGCAGGATGTTGGGACGCAAGTAGCCACCGCGCGGCATGGTGGGCGCGCGGCGCATTGAGGTCGAACCGGCACGCACACGAAAGATGCGGTTGCGCTTGTCCACCGGCACAAACAGATCAAGGCAGCCGTCGGCTGATTCCGACGAACCGAGGAACAGATAGCCGCCGGGGCGCAAGGCGAAATGGAACATCTGCAGGATGTCCCGTTGCACTTCCCGGTCCAGGTAGATCAGCAGGTTGCGGCACACGATCAGGTCGATCTGCGAGAACGGCGGATCGGCCATCAGGCTGTGCTTGGCAAACAACACCTTTTCACGAATTTCCTTGCGCACGCGATAGTGCTGGTTTTTCTCCTTGGAGAAATACTGACGCAGGCGCGTGGGCGGCACGTCGGTGATGATTGCTTCGGGGTACACGCCATTGCGGCCATGGCTGATCGCGCGCTCGTCGATATCGGTGGCGAACACCTGCATCTTTGCCCCGCTGGCGTCCAGCACCAGTTGCTCGGCGACCAGCATCGCCAAGCTGTAAGCTTCTTCGCCGGTCGAACAACCGGCCGACCAGATACGCACTTCCTCGCGATGCGGGACGCTGTCTTCGAGTGATTTCACCAGGTTGGGAATCACATCGCGCTCCAGCGCTTCAAACGCCTCGCGGTCGCGAAAGAAGTTGGTGACGCCGATCAGCATGTCGCCGAGCAGCGCCTTGGTTTCCTCGGGGTGTGCCTGCAGAAAATTGTAGTAGCTGGCCAGGTCCGGTTGGGCGGTCACCTGCAGGCGCCGCTCAATGCGGCGCAACACCGTGGCCCGCTTGTAGTGCTTGAAGTCGTGGCCGGTGCTGGCGCGCAACTGGATCAGGATGTCCAGCAGCAGCTGTTCGGCTACGGCAACATCCCGTTCGGTCGCGGGCGGAGTGGTGTGGATCTCGGGGTCATTGGCCGTGGGCAGGATGATCGATTGAGCGTTACGCCACAGTTCGAGCAGTTTCTGCGGCATTTCCACCACCGGCAGCATCAGGTCGACCATCTGCGTTTCAATGGCGGCCAGCGGCATGCCGTCGAACTCGGCGTCTTCCGGCGTCTGTACCAGGGTCACTCCGCCTTGTTCCTTGATGCGCGACAACCCCACTGCGCCATCGGAGCCGGTGCCGGAAAGGATCACGCAAAATGCACGCTCCTTGTGAGTGTCCGCCAGGTCGCGGAAAAACAGGTCGATCGCAATGTGCGAGCCGCCTTCGCGCACGGAAGGCGTTACCGCCAGGTAGCCATCATTCATCGCCAAATGTTGGGCGGGGGAGATGACGTAAACGTGGTTTTTTTCGATCGGCGTGGTGTCGGTAACCTGGGTGACCGGCATCCGGGTCGATTCCTGGATGATTTTGTCGGCCACGCTTTGATGGTCGGGGGACAGGTGCAGAATCACCACGAAGGCCATGCCGCAGTCTTTGGGCATGTGTTCGAAGAATGCCTTGACCGCCTGCAGCCCGCCCGCCGATGCCCCAATGCCCACGACCGGAAAGCTCAGGTTGCTGGGCGTAAGGTCCTTGCGTTGCGGAACATTCGGGGACCGCGGTGGGGCAGACTTCATTAGGAAAACCTTGATTAACAGCGCGCTAAAAAACCGTTATCACACGGTCTCGATTCAGACGGGGTGAGGATGGGAGGGAGTGCGGAATATAGCTCATAAACGGCCTGCCATAGAACGTTTTAACGTCGCTCGATCAACCCTCACCATTCGGTTGAGGTGCAAATACTGGCGAAGGTTTACTCAGATCGACGGGTGGTACCTCACCACCGCAACGCTAATCCGGATTTTGCAATTTCGTCTGAACTATTGCCTGCGGTGAGTCCTCGCAAGAATAGGCAAGCGAAGGAGGACCTCCGATGAGCAACTACCCAAAACCACCGTTCAAACCCCAACAGCAAGCGGTGCCCGGCGCGCAATACCGGATGGACCCGCAACCCGATTGTGGTGAAAAAACCTATAAGGGTTCAGGCCGTCTGGCGAACAAAATAGCCTTGATCACCGGCGCCGACAGCGGCATCGGCCGAGCCGTCGCCATTGCCTTCGCACGTGAAGGTGCGGACGTAGCAATCTCCTACCTGGACGAGCACGAGGACGCCAAGGAAACCGCGCGCTGGGTCGAAGCGGCCGGCCGCCAGTGCGTACTTTTGCCGGGTGATTTGAGCCGCCAGCCGCACTGCGCGGCCATCGTGAATGACACGGTAGAAGCCTTCGGCCGCATAGACATTCTGGTCAACAACGCAGCCTTTCAGATGACCCACGAAACCCTGGAGGAAATTTCTGACGAGGAATGGGTGAAGACTTTCGACGTCAACGTCACCGCCATGTTTCGGATCTGCAAGGCTGCGCTGCCCCATATGGCCGAGGGCAGTTCGATCATTAACACCAGCTCGGTCAACTCCGATGCGCCCAACCCGACCCTGTTGTGCTACGCGGCCACCAAGGGCGCCATCGCCAACTTCACGGCAGGCCTGGCGCAGTTGCTCGGCAAGCGCGGGATCCGCGTCAACAGCGTCGCGCCGGGGCCTATCTGGACACCTCTGATCGTGTCGACGATGCCTGAAGAGTCAGTGAAGAATTTCGGTGGCAATACACCCCTGGGTCGCCCAGGCCAACCGGTCGAAGTGGCGCCGATTTATGTACTGCTGGCATCCGATGAGGGCAGTTACATCTCCGGCGAACGCTACGGCGTGACGGGCGGTAAGCCGATTCTCTGACGCATGGCCGGCGCAACGTGTTGCGCCGGTTTTCATTCGACCTGCTTTAAGCGAGGGTTCCAATGACAACGACAGTAGGTGACTTTCTGGTTGAACGGCTTGCCCAGTGGGGCGTCACGCGGATTTTTGGTTATCCGGGTGACGGCATCAACGGCGTGTTTGGTGCCTTGAGTCGCGCCAACGGCAAAATCGAGTTCATCCAGGCCCGTCACGAAGAAATGGCCGCGTTCATGGCTTCGGCCCACGCTAAATTTACTGGCGAGCTTGGGGTATGCATTGCCACCTCCGGGCCGGGTGCGTCGCATTTGATCACTGGACTGTATGACGCGCGTATGGACCACATGCCGGTGCTGGCCATTGTCGGGCAACAAGCCCGGGCAGCGCTGGGCGGCCATTACCAGCAAGAGCTGGACCTGGTCTCGATGTTCAAGGACGTGGCCGGCGCCTTTGTGCAACAGGCCTCGGTGCCGTCGCAGGTGCGCCACCTGATTGACCGTGCGGTACGCACCGCCGTCGGCGAGCGTCGGGTCACTGCGATCATTTTGCCCAACGACTTGCAGGACGCTGCCTACGAGCCTCCCGCCAGGGCCCATGGCACGGTGCATTCCGGAGTGGGCTACAGCAAACCCAAGGTAGTGCCCTATGACGCCGACCTGCAGCGCGCGGCGGACGTACTCAATGCCGGCAAAAAGGTTGCAATTCTGGTCGGCGCCGGGGCACTGGCGGCGACTGATCAGGTGATCGCCGTGGCCGAAGCATTGGGCGCAGGCGTCGCCAAGGCGTTGCTCGGCAAGGCGGTGTTACCCGATGACTTGCCATGGGTGACCGGCAGCATCGGCCTGCTCGGCACCGAACCCAGCTACAAGTTGATGACCGAATGCGACACCTTGTTGATGATCGGCTCGGGTTTTCCCTATTCCGAGTTCCTGCCCAAGGAAGGCCAGGCGCGCGGCGTGCAGATTGACCTGCAACCCGACATGCTGAGCCTGCGCTACCCGATGGAGGTGAACCTGCTCGGCGATGCGGCCGAAACCCTATCCGCACTGCTGCCGCTGCTGGAACACAAGACCACGCGTACCTGGCGCAAAAAGATCGAAGGCTGGCGCGCAAGCTGGGAGAAAACCCTGGAGAAACGCGCCCTGGCCAAGGCCAAGCCGATCAACCCCCAGCGCGTGGTATACGAACTTTCGCCGCGCTTGCCCGACCACGCGATTATCACCAGCGACTCCGGCTCCTGCGCCAACTGGTATGCGCGTGATCTGAAGATCCGCCGGGGCATGCAGTGTTCGCTGTCCGGCGGCCTGGCGTCGATGGGCGCCGCCGTGCCCTATGCGATTGCGGCCAAATTCGCCCATCCGCAGCAAACGGTGATCTCGCTGGTAGGCGATGGCGCGATGCAAATGAACAACATGGCCGAGTTGATCACCGTCGCCAAATACTGGCGGCAGTGGCAGAGCCCGAAATGGATCTGCGCAGTCTTCAATAACGAGGACTTGAACCAGGTCACCTGGGAGCAACGGGTGATGGAAGGCGATCCCAAGTTCGAGGCTTCGCAGAACATCCCCGACGTGCCGTACCACCTGTTTGCGATCTCGCTGGGGCTCAAGGGTATCTTCGTCGAGCGCGAAGAAGACGTCGCGTCGGCCTGGGAGCAAGCGCTCGCCTCTGATGTGCCGGTGTTGATCGAGTTCAAGACCGACCCCAACGTGCCGCCGCTGCCACCGCATATCAAGCTGGAACAAGCGAAGAAATTTGCTTCCACGCTGCTCCAGGGCGATCCGGATGAGGCCGGGGTGATTGTGCAAACTGCCAAGCAAGTGCTGGCGAGTGTCTTGCCGGGGCGCGCGAAGCCATAGACAGCCCGCGCCGATAACAAAAATAACGAACTCCTGCGCACCCGCGCAGCCCTAGCTGTAAGGACATGGACATGAGAATCCGGCGATGACGCAGATTTTCAGGCGCTCGGCCGACACCTGGTTGCGCGTGGGATTGCTGCTGCTAATCGTCGGCGTCTCGGGAGGCTTGCTTGTGGCATTGACCCTGGAGAGCACCGACTACCGCACCGGGCGTAATTGGGTGGTCGAACAGCCCTTGCCCTTCAGTCATGCCCACCACGCGCGCGAGCTGAAGATTGACTGTCGCTACTGCCACAGCGCGGTGCAGTCCTCGGCCATGGCCAGCCTGCCGCCCACCGAAACCTGTATGAGCTGTCATTCCCAGGTCTGGAAAAACGCCGACGTGCTGGCGCCTTTGCGCAAGAGCCTGCGCGAGCATGAGCCGATGCACTGGCAGCGCGTGGTCGAGCTGCCGGACTACGTATACTTCCATCACGGCGTGCATGTAAACGCTGGTGTTGGCTGTAGCGAATGCCACGGCCAGGTCGACCGTATGCAACTGATGTTCAAGGCCCAACCTCTGAATATGGGCCAGTGCCTGGCCTGTCACCGGGACCCAGCACCGCACCTGCGGCCGGTAGATCAGGTAACGAACATGCAGTGGCGTACCGATGAGGATCGCCGCGCTCTGGGTGAGCGTCTTATGAAGGCGCACCCTATTGATATCCGAGGTCTGACCGACTGCGGGACGTGCCACCGATGAGCGCGCCACTGGATTTCACCGCCTTGCGCGGGCAACTGGCCGGGCTCAAGGGCCAGGCCTATTGGCGCGGGCTTGAGGCCCTGGCGGCGTCCCCCGAGACCCAAGCGCTGATGGAAGCGGAGTTTCCGGGAGCGGCACCGTTGATGGACCGCCGAAGCTTCCTGCAACTGATGGCGGCCAGCCTCGCCATGGCCGGGCTGGCCGCGTGCGGCAAAACCCCGGAACAGGCCGTTACGGCGGTTAACCAACCGGTTTCACTGACACCGGGTGTCGCCGCCTGGTATGCGACCGCCATACCCTTTTGCGGCGTCGCTCAGCCGGTGTTGGGCAAGACTGTCGCCGGACGCCCGATCAAGCTGGAAGGCAACCCTGAACACCCGATGTCCGGCGGCACTTGTGATGCGTTCACCCAGGCTGCAATCCTGCAACTCTATGACCCCGACCGCTCCCAGGCGCCGCGCTTCAAAGGCCGCGAAACCAGTTGGTCGCACGTGCTTGCGGCGCTGTCGGGCATGCAACAGGCGCTGGATGGCGTCCACGGCAAAGGCCTGCACATCGCCTGCGGCGCCAGCAGTTCGCCGACCCTCGGGCGACAGCTCGATCAACTGCAAGAACGCTGGCCCGAGGCGAGGCTGTACCACGCTGAGGCATTCAACGAGACCGTCGCCCTGCACAGCAGCGAACGGGTGTTCGGCCAGCCGGTGAGCCCGCGCGTGCACTTGGAACAGGCTGACGTGCTGGTGTGCCTGGAATACGATCCGTTGGGCAGCGGTCCCCACCAGACGGCGTTGCAGCGCGGCTGGGCCGAGCGGCGGCGGCGGGCGGCCAAAGGCGAGGGCGCCGCATTGGCGTTCGTGGCTGAAAGCATTCCAACCCTCACCGGCGCAGCCGCCACGGCACGCCTGCCGATCGCGCCATCACGCCTGCCGGACCTGTTGCTGGCCTTGAGCCAAGCCTTGGGCGAAACGCTTTCGGCCACGCCGCGCATGACGGCAGCGCAGCAGCAGTGGGTTGACGCGGCCGCCGCCGCGCTCAAGGCGCATCCAGGCCGAGGGTTCATCGGCGTCAGCCCTCAGGCGCCCGAGGCGCTGCAGGCGCAGGTCATGCACCTGAACCAGCGTCTCGGCCATCCGGACTGGCAGGTGCCGAGCCTGCTGGGTTATGCGCCGCAACGCCGTTGGGATTCGCTGGATCAACTGAATCGCGAGCTGACAGCGGGGCGCGTCACTCACTTGCTCATGCTTGATTGCAACCCGCTGCAGACTTCACAGCTTGCGCGCGACCTGCAGCAGGTGCCGTTCCGCCTGCACGCCGGGCTCTATTACGACGAAAGCGCTGCCGAATGCCACTGGCACCTGCCACTCAACCATGCGCTGGATGGCTGGAGTGACGCCCGCGCCGCAGACGGCAGCGCCTGCATCGTGCAGCCGCTGATCGAACCGATGTACGCGACCCGTACGTTGCATCAGGTGGTCGACATGCTGCTCAACGCCGCCGAGGTTGATGCCCTGCAACTGGTGCGCGCCACGTGGGCGCCTATCCCCGAGGCTCAATGGCGCCAGGCTTTGGCGGACGGCTGGATCGAACCGGCTGCGCCGCCCATAGAAGTCGCCGACGCGACAGCGGCAACTCCCGCATTGACCGACATCGACGGCCTGCAGGCGGTCATCCGCCCAGACCCGACGGTATGGGACGGGCGTTTCGCCAATTGTGGATGGCTGCAGGAACTGCCCAAGCCGATCAGTACCCTCACCTGGAGCAACGTGATCGGGCTTTCGCCGCGCCAGGCTGAGCAGTTGGGCCTTGGCAATGGTGACGGCGTTGAAGTAACCCTGGCCAACCAGACTGTGCGCGGGCCCGTGTGGATCGAGCCGGGGCAGGCCGACGAGGTCATCGCCCTGTACACCGGTTATGGCCGAACCCGCGCCGGGCGTGTCGGTAACCACCTCGGCTACGCCGTCAGGCCGCTGGAACAGCTTTCCGTCGGCGCGACCCTGCGTGCCACGGGCGAGCGTTATCGGTTGGCCGCCACGCAGGCCCATCACCACCTTCCCGGCGATGAAGACCCACCCATCCGCGTAGTCGCGCGCGATGCGCCGCAACTGCCCACCCAATCGATTCCGGTGTCGCTCTACAGCCCGGCCGCCGACAGTGGCCCGCAGTGGGGCATGGTCATCGACCTGGACCTGTGCACTGGCTGCAACGCCTGTGTCGTCGCCTGCCAGGCCGAGAACAACATCGCGGTGGTCGGCGCCGACCAGGTTGCCCAAGGCCGCAGCCTGCACTGGCTGCGCATCGATCACTACTACCAGGGCCCGCTGGAGGCACCGCGCTCACGCTTCCAGCCGTTGCCGTGCATGCATTGCGAACAGGCGCCCTGCGAAACCGGCTGCCCGGTCAATGCCACGGTACACAGTCGCGATGGTTTGAATCAGATGGTCTACAACCGCTGCATCGGCACGCGCACGTGTGCCTCCTATTGCCCGTACAAAGTCCGCCGCTTCAATTGGCTGGACTACAGCGCCGATGCGGCGCCGTCGCTCCAGGCCCAGCGCAACCCCGAGGTGACGGTGCGCGCCCGGGGCGTCATGGAAAAATGTACCTACTGCATCCAGCGCATCAGCAGTGTGCGGATTGACGACAAGCAGCAAGGTGGCGACTTCGACACCTCAGGCGTGGTCACCGCCTGCCAACAGACGTGCCCCAGCCAGGCCATCCGTTTTGGCGACATCGCCGACCCGGCGAGCGCCGTCAGCCAGGCACGCCGGGACCCACGCCATTACCGCCTGCTCGAAGCCCTCGGCACGCGACCGCGCACCAGCTATCTGGCGCGGATCGAAGAGGAGGGCGCGGCCGATGAGCACTGAGCCATTGCTGCACGACACCGCGCATTTTTTGCCGCAGGCCTTGAGTGACCAGCAGGTGTCGCGGCAGGTGTTCGGGCCGCTGCAACAGTTCCCGCGGCGCGTGGCCTGGCGCTGGATGTTCGGAGCCGGCATCGTGCTGTTGCTGGTCTACCTCGCCTCAGTCGCGGTGTTGTTGGCCAAGGGCGTGGGTATGTGGGGCAATAACCAGCCGGTGCAGTGGGGCTTTGGCATTCTCAATTACATCTGGTGGCTGGGCATCGGCCACGCCGGCACGTTTATTTCAGCGTTGCTGCTGCTGATCGAACGGCCCTGGCGGCATACCCTCAATCGCCTGGCCGAATTGATGACGCTGATGGCGGTGATCTGCGCCGCGCTGTACCCGATCCTGCACCTGGGCCGTCCCTGGCTGTTCTACTGGACCATGCCGTACCCGAATGAAATGGGGCTATGGCCGCAATTCAAGAGCCCCACCGCGTGGGACATGTTTGCGATCCTGTCGTACCTGACGGTGTCGGTGTTGTTCCTGCTGGTGGGCGCCATACCGGATTTCGCCACCGCCCGTGACCGCGCCAGGACGCCGTTGCGGCAAGTTCTGTATGGCCTGCTCGCGCTCGGTTGGCGCGGTTCGCAACGGCACTGGGCGTTATGGCGACGCACCACGCGGGTGCTGGCGATCCTGGCAATACCGCTGGTGTTTGCGGTCTCCAGCGGTTACTCGTTCCTGATGACCATGGGCCCCCAGAGTGGCTGGCATTCAACGTTATTCCCGGCGTATTTCGTCGCCGGCTCGGTGTTTTCCGGGTTTGCGCTGGTGGCGTTGCTGGCGATTGGCGTGCGCTGGATGCTGTGCATCGAAAGCCTGATTACCGCGCGCCATCTGGACATGCTCGGCCGCTTGCTGCTGGCCACCGGTTGGCTGACGGCCTACGGTTACCTGGCGGATCTGTTCATGCCGTTCTACAGCGGCGATGCACATGAAATCGAGGTGCTGCTCACGCGCATCAATGGCCCGCATGCCTGGAGTTTCTGGCTGGCCATTGTCTGCAATGTCGGCGTGCTCCAAGCATTGTGGTGGCCCCAAGTGCGACAGCAACCGAGACGCCTGGCCCTGGTCGCGTTGGCGGTGCTGGTGGGCATGTGGGCCGAACGTTTCATGTTGCTAATCCCGCCCCAGACCCGCGACCTGCTGGTGTCGAGTTGGGGCGACTATTCGCCAACGCTGTGGGACTGGTCGCTGTTTATTGGCAGCTTCGGCGTATTTCTGGTGCCCTACAGCCTGTTCCTGCGCTACCTGCCGATGGTCTCGGCGTTCGAGGTCAAGCAGGCGCTGCATCAGGAGCGCAGCGATGGCTGACTGCCTGGGGCTGCTCGCGCGTTTTTCCGCACCCCAACCGCTGGTAGAGGCGGGGTTGCGCGCCTGGGACCTCGGCTATCGACGCCTGGACGCGTTTGCGCCGTTTGCGCTGGAAGTCTTGGAGCCGGTATTGGCGGCCAGGTCCAACCGCGTGCCACGCATGGCGTGTGTCGGCGCTGCAGTGGGCGCCGGGCTGGCACTGTTGATGCAGATTGGCTCGGTGTGGGCCTATCCACTGAACGTTGGCGGGCGTCCGTTGATTGCGTTGCCGCAGCTGTGGGTGGTGACGTTCTTGTTCGCGGTGGTGTTTGCTGGCGTGGCGGCGGTGCTGACCTGGTTGATGTGCATCCGCCTGCCACGCCTGCACCATCCGTTATTTGCTGCAGAAGGGTTCGACGCCGCCAGTGATGACGGGTTCTTCCTGTTTATCGACGCGCGTGACCCACTGTTCGACCTTGAAAACACCCGTGCCTGGCTGGCCGAACACGCGCTCAGCGTGCAGGCGGTGCAACCGTGAGTCGCTGGCCGTGGGCGCTGTGCCTGGCGTTGCTGTGCAGTGGCTGCGATGATATGTCGCGCCAGGCCAAGGTGCTGGAGCAGCGCGCGGGTGCGTTGTTCGCCGACGGCCTCAGCAGCCGTCAGCCACCGGCGGGCAGCGTGGCGCGCGGGCAGTTGCAGCGCGAGGCAAGCGTGCAGCAGCGCCCGGCGCTGAGTGCGGCATTGCTTGCCCGGGGCGAGGCTGGCTATCAAACCTTTTGTACACCCTGCCATGGCCTGAGCGGGCTCGGCGATGGCTTGGTGGTCGGTCGCGGTTTTCCGGCGCCGCCATCATTCATCGAGCCTCGGCTGTTGAACGCAACCGATGACCAACTGATGCACGTCATCGCCCATGGGCAAGGCTTGATGTATGGCTACGAATCGCGCATCCAGCCGCAGGAGCGCTGGGCCATTGTCGCCCATCTGCGCCTGTTGCAATTGAGCCAGCATGCCGACCTCGACAGCCTGCCGGCGCCGCTGCGCCAGGCGTTCGAGGCGCGAGCGCAATGAAACGCCTACCACTGCTGGTCGCCATCGCAGCCCTCGGGCTCGCGCTGTTTGCCCTGTGGCAGCCAGCCTGGGTCGGCGCGGGCGCACTGGCGGCGGCAGTGAATGGCACCAGCATCGCGCTGGGCTGCGTGCTGCTCGCCGTGCTGACGCCCTTGGTCAGCGGGCGCTGGCAACCGCTGCTGGAACCGGGCAGCCGCCTGGGCGCGAGCGCGGTGATCCTGATGGTGCCGATGCTGCTGCCGGTGCTGCTGGCAATGGCGTGGGTGTACCCGTGGTACGGCCAGGAGACCCAGGGTTTTCGCGGACTCTGGTTGTCACCGTGGTTTTTTGTGCTGCGCACCTTGCTGTATGCCGGGCTGGCTTGGCGGGTGCTGCGCTGGGCCGGTCGGCACAACGCCGCGGGGCTGATCCTCTACGGGTTGACGGCCAGCCTGGCGGCGGTGGACTGGCTGATGTCGCTGCAGCCGGGGTTTGTCTCCAGCATTTTCGGCCTGTTGTTGATTGCCCGGCACTTGCTCGATGGCCTGGCGTTTGCCGGGCTCTGTGTGATGTGCTGGAACGTGGTGCTGTTGCCGGCCCGGCAGTGCGTCGTATTGCGTGGCCTGTTGGTAAGTGCCCTGGGGTTTTGGGTGTATGTGCACTTCATGCAGTACCTGATTATCTGGTCGGTGAACCTGGAGCATGAAACGCTCTGGTATCGCCTGCGGGAAGCCGGGTTGTGGGGCGTGTTGACCGCGTTGTTGATGCTTGGGCAACTGGCGTGTCTGCTGGTGCTTGCGTCGCCGTGGGGCGCGCGGATGTGGGTGTTGATGTGGGGTTGCGTGGCGATCCTGCTGTTGGGGGCGCTGGAGTCCATCTGGATCAGCCTGCCGTCGATATTCCCTGAAGCAGGCGCCGGCGCCGTGCTGACCGCCGTGCTTTGCCAGGGCGTCTACGCGGCGGGCCTGTTCATGTGGTGGCGCCGGCAATGGCAAAGGAGGCGCCATGACACCTGATTACCAACCCAACAGTTTTGACGGCAAAAAAGCCTGGCGCGTGATCCTGCTGTTGTTCGTGGCGGTCGCGCTGGCATTGGGTGGCGTGGCCTGGCTGTTGAGTGGCTATCGCCAGCATGCGCGACAGCCCCCCTTGAGCGAACTGGAAAGCCAGCGTCTGCTGCCGCCCGAGCCGCGCTTACAAGCCAACCCCAGGCAGGCCGGCGAAGCACAACTCGCCCGCCAGCGCGTGCACCTGGACAGCTTTGGCTGGGTCGACCGCGAGCATCACATCGTGCATCTGCCCTTGGCGCACGCTCGGCAGTTGATGCTGGAGCGAGGCTGGCCCGCACCAGAGGACGATGGCCGTGGGCATTAAATCCGTGCTGGCGCTGCTGGCGTGCCTGGTGTTGCAACCGGTCATGGCCCAGGGCTTCGACCCGTTTACCGCCGCCGGCATCGACAGCAGCCGCGCGGGCAGCCGCCTGGCCCTGGACACGCGCTTTACCGATCAGCACGGCAGCTCGGTGCGCCTGGGCGATTTGCTCAACGGCCAGCCGACGCTGCTGGTGCCGTTGTACTTCCGCTGCCCGAATGTGTGTGGTGCGGCGCTCTCGACCTTGTTCAGCCAACTGGCGAACCAGCCTTACCGCCTGGGACGGGACTTCCAGGTCATCGCCTTCAGCTTCGACCCGCGTGAGGACGTGAGCGCCGCCCGCGAAGAACTGGCCAAGCTCAGCCAGCACTGGCCGGCATTGGCCGACGCGCCCGGCCTGCACCTGCTGACCGGCGACGCGGCTGCCAGCCAGGCCCTGGCCGACTCGATCGGGTTCGGTTACCGCTTCGATCCGCAGCAACAACAATACGCCCACAGTTCAGCGGTGGCAGTGGTCACCGCTGACGGGCGTTTGTCGCGCTGGCTCTATGGCCTGGGCTACCAGGCCAGCGACCTGCGCCTGGCGCTCACCGAAGCCGGGCAGGGCAAGCTCGGCGCAATCAAAGAGCAGCTGTTGTTGCTGTGCTACCACTACGACCCCCAAAGCGGCACCTATAGCAGCCGCATTATCTTACTGCTCCAGGTGGCCGGCGTCGCAACGGTGCTGGTGCTGGGCCTGTTTATCGGCCTGGCCGTACGCCGCGAACGTCGGAGGACAGCATGAACGAACATTTCCTGCGCCTGTGGCCGGCGCAAGCCTCGGATTATGCGGTTTCGGTAGATTGGCTGGTGATTGGCTTCACGGCCATGATGGCGCTGTTTGTGGTGCCGGTATTCGTGGCACTGTGGGTGTTTATCTGGCGCTATCGACGCGGCCGCGTGGCAGACCGTGACCACCGCCCGCAAAGCAACCTGCCCATTGAACTGGCCTGGATCATCCTGCCGTTCATTGGCTCGCTGGTGGTCTTCCTGTTTTCCGCGCGGTTGTTTTTCATCGCGCGTACGCCGCCGGATGACGCGCTGGAAGTGCAGGTCACCGCCCGGCAATGGATGTGGAAATTCCAGCACCAGGGCGGCCAGCGCGAGATCAACACCTTGCACGTGCCGGCCCGGCGCCCGGTGAAGTTAACGATGATTTCCGAGGACGTGATCCACAGCCTGTTTTTCCCCAGCCTGCGCATCAAGCAGGACGTGCTGCCAGGACGCTACAGCATGCTGTGGTTCCAGGCCGAGCACAGCGGCACCTACGAGGTGTACTGCGCCGAATACTGCGGCACCGACCATGCGGCCATGCTGGCGCGCCTGGTGGTGCTGGACGCCGCCGACTACGAACACTGGCTGACCGAAAACGGCAGCGCCGCCGACCTCGCCAGCCAGGGCGAAACCCTGTACCGGCAGTACGGTTGCGGCAGTTGCCATGACTCGGGTAACGCGCCGCGGCTGGCCGGAGTGTTCAATCGCACGGTACAGCTGGCCGATGGGAGCCAGGTGAAGGCCGATGAAGCCTACCTGCGCGACAGTATCCTGTTGCCGCAAAAACAACTGGTGGCCGGCTACCTGCCGATCATGCCGACCTACAGCAACTTGCTCGACGAAGAGGCCGTGCAGCGCCTGGTGGCCTATCTGCGCACACTGCCTGGAGATCCCAAATGAGCCAACCCAGCTACCTGCATAAACAAGGCCTGCGCTCGTGGTTCCTGACCCGCGACCACAAGCGCATCGCGGTGCTGTACATGCTCACCGTGACCTTCTTTTTCTTTGCCGGCGGACTGGCGGCGAGCCTGATCCGCATCGAACTGGTGACCCCGGAAGGCGACTTGCTCACCGCCGATGGTTACAACCGCGCGTTTACCCTGCATGGGGTGATCATGGTCTGGTTTTTCCTGATTCCCTCGATTCCCAGCGTGTTCGGCAACTTTCTGGTGCCGATCATGATCGGGGCCAAAGACATGGCGTTTCCGCGCCTGAACCTGTTCAGTTGGTACCTGTTGCTGGGCGGTGGTTTGTTCACCCTGCTCGCGCTGCTGTTAGGCGGGGTCGACACCGGCTGGACCTTCTACACGCCGTTGTCGACGATGTTCAGCAACGGCCATGTGGTCGCGGTGATCTGCGGGGTGTTTATCGCCGGGTTTTCGTCGATTTTCACCGGCGTCAATATCATCGCCACCGTGCATACCTTGCGCGCGCCGGGCATGACCTGGATGCGCCTGCCGCTGTTCATCTGGTCGATGTACGCGACCTCAATCATCCTGGTACTGGCCACGCCGGTGCTGGCGATCACGCTGGTGCTGGTGGCCGCCGAGCACCTGTTCAATATTGGCGTGTTCGACCCGAAACTGGGCGGAGACCCGCTGCTCTTCCAGCACCTGTTCTGGTTCTACAGCCACCCGGCGGTGTACATCATGATTTTGCCGGCCATGGGCGTGGTCAGCGAACTGATCACGGCGGCGGGGCACAAGCGTATTTTCGGTTATCGCTTTGTCGCCTGGTCGAGCGTGGCGATTGCGGTCATCGGCTTTCTGGTGTGGGGCCACCACATGTTTGTGGCCGGGCAGTCGATGTACGCCAGCCTGGTGTTCTCGCTGTTGAGTTTTCTGGTGTCGATTCCTTCGGCGATCAAGGCCTACAACTGGAGCGCCACGCTGTACAAAAGTGACCTGACGCTGCACGCGCCGTTCCTGTTCGCGCTGACCTTTATCGGCTTGTTCATCATCGGTGGCGTCACCGGGCTGTTTCTCGCGCTGCTCGCGGCAGATTTGCATGCGCACGACACGTATTTCGTGGTCGCGCATTTCCACTACATCATGGTCGGGGCGGCGGTGGCGGGGTACTTTGGCGCGCTGCATTTCTGGTGGCCGAAAATCACTGGCCGGCTGTACTCGCAGCTGTGGGGCAAGATCACCGCGATCCTGATTTTCTGCGGCTTCAACCTGACGTTTTTCCCGCAGTTTTTGCTCGGCTACCTGGGCATGCCCAGGCGTTATCACAGCTATGACCCGGACTTTCAGTTCCTCAATGTGTTGTCCTCTGCCGGCGCGTCGATCCTGGCCGTGGCCTACGTGCTGCCGTTCTTTTACCTGCTTGGCTCGTTGCGTTGGGGCGAGCGGGCGCCCATCAATCCCTGGGAGGCTGCCGGGCTTGAGTGGCGCGTGGCATCACCGCCGCCAGTGCATAATTTCGAAGCACCGGTGACGGTGGATTTCGAAGCGTACGACTATTCACCCGAGGCGCGTCGTGATCCGCTCTGACGAAAAGCCCTCCGAGCCGTTCGTGGCCTGGGCCCAGCAGCGCGACGCCGCACGCCTGGGCATGTGGCTGTTCCTGGCCAGCGAAGCAATGATGTTCGGCAGCCTGATCATGGTCGCCTGGTTGCTGCGGTTGCAGCACCCGGACGGGGTGGCGGAGGCGGTGGCGGGGCTGCATTACTGGCTGGCGGCCGGCAATACGTTCCTGCTGTTGACCAGCAGCTTGCTGATGACCCTGGCGATGGCCGCCGGTGAGCCGCGCCGGGTGCGTCACTGGCTGCTCGGCGCTGCACTGTTGGGTGTGTTGTTCCTGGGCTGCAAGGGCATTGAGTATGGCCTGGAGATTCAAGAGGGCGTGTTGCCTGGTTTCGCCCAGGCGTCGCATTGGCAAGTGCCCTCGGCGCAGTTGTTCATGAACCTGTATTTCATCGCCACGGCGCTGCACGGCGTGCATGTGCTGGTCGCCGTCGGCCTGGCGCTGTGGCTGTATCGTTCGCTGGGACGCGGCACGCTGGCGGAGCATCAGGCGGACACACGGCTGGAAATGATCAGCCTGTATTGGCACTTGGTCGATGGGATCTGGATTGTGTTGTTCCCCACCCTCTACCTGGTAGGGCGTTGAGATGAGCAAGGCAGGCGCACTGAAGGTCTACACCGGGTTGTTGCTGCTGTTGGCGCTGCAGTTGCTGTGTGCAACGTTCTGGCCCCGACAGGGCGGCGTGATCATGCTCGCCGCCGGTGCGCAGTTCCTGCTGTTGTTGCTGTTCTACCTGGGGCTGTACCGTCACCGCGGTTGGGCGCGCCTGTTTGGCTGGGCGTACCTGCTGTGGCTGTTGGTGATGGTGGTGTTTATCCTCGGTGAATCAGCCACCCGCTGAACTCAGGCGCACCGGCACCGATTTGGCCGCCGGCACTTTACTGCGCTCGGCATGGTGCCAGAGCGGCACCAGCGGGTTGCATTCGGGGTAGTAGGCCGCAGCACAGTCCTCGGGAATATCGTAGGAAATGATGTCGAACGGACCGACCTGACGCTTTACCTCAGGCTCGTGCCTCCTTCAGACCGATGTCTGGGAAGGCGCCGATCGAGAACCGATTCTCCTTGCCATGCAGCCGATACTTCAAACGCTAGAACTTGGAAGGCGGTTTTCCTGCTTTGCTCGACGCCCTTACCTCCAAGTAGAGGCCAGGAACATCGCGGTCGGCGTGCTTGCGGTGTTCGGTCAGCGTGCGGATGAAGGCATCGCTGGGTTTTCGTCTGAAAATGAGTGGGGGCATCGTTTTTTTAAAATCGAAATTTGCCCCCAATTATTCCCTCCTGAGCTCTGGAAACCAGTGGAATTGGACGGACGAATTTCGATTGAATTTAGCTATAACCTTATGTTAATAAAAGGTTTATTGGAGTTTTGTGGAATTCTGTTACAGGCTGTCGGGGTCGCCAAAGAACATTTTGACTAGGCTCTAGGACGGTAGTTTCAGGTCATAAAAAACTAATGATGCCCCCAGTTTTGCCCCCAGTTACATGGGGTGCGAGAGCGCTCGCGAGCGGCGATTTCTCACGGACTCCAGTATGGCAGTGGCTGGCTTTCGGTGTAACTCCTCATTGGATCTGGAGGGAGGGTGCAGGGCTCATCAAGGACAAGCTAATCCGCTCTCGCTCGAGAGCAGCAACTCCGATCGGCTGTGTTCGACCCAATATTTGCATCCGCGTAATTGGTTTGCTGGGCTTGGAGGTTTCTACGAAACCAGGGGCGATTCAGAGCTTTATCGACGTTTGTGTGTAAACGAAGGCCAAGCAGTGGAGGTATGAGAGAGAATGGAGAGCCCTTGCGCTTGCTGGAAGTAAGCTTTATCGGGCCCCGGCGCCGATCTCAGCAATCATTTTTCGCGCACGTATGCTTGATGCCCATAAAACAGAAATTCACCAAATCCTCCATCCGAACCCCGGAATCCAGTTCAAAGAAGCCTTTATGCTTGAGGACGTATTCGGCCTGGGGTTTCGTCCCTACGTAGCGTTCAGTGCATCCTGAAACGAGGCTATACGTGGTGGTCTGTGCAACAAGCAATGAGCCCTTCGTCAACCGCTGGTTCAATGGATGACCCAGCGGAGGTTAGACTGCGTGTGAAGGTGAAATCAGCGCATGCTCGGTGGCGATGGAGATAACTGCATCAAACTTGGGGTGCCTTCAAAGTCAAATATAGGCAAGGTGATAACTACCCTAGAATTTCAGATAAGGTTTGCGTTGCTCATGGGTCAGCTTCGAGAACAAAGGATGATCTTCAAGTGCGTAGGCGGCAAACTCGGGGTTGCGTAATTTCCAGTATTTATTAAAGCTCGTCACAATTATTTTTACAGTTTCGAATATTTCCTGAAACTTAACATCAAGTTGTTGCAGGATCATGGTGAAGTGGCATTCATACATTTCGCTACCTCCATCGTACCAGTCGTGGTCGTGGATGGTTGCCTCGATGCTCGGAACACCCCATGCAAATCCGATTAGCGGGCAGAGCTCCCTCATGTCGGAGTAGACATTGCGAATGCGACGCTCATGCTCATGGGCAGCGAAATTCTCGGGATCATATGTCCCCTCGCCATCTACCGGCAGGTGGCCGTTGCGTTGGTAGCGATCGAACAGGCTTATAAACGTCTTATGTGTAGCCATGATCGACGGCAGCGCCCAATCCATCATTCGAAGATTTTTAGCGAACTAGTAATGCACATCGAGTTTTTTTACATCTGTAAAATCTGCTTCGGTAAACCGTAAGCTCAGAGACTCGGTACGTCCGATTATGAATCTAGCGGGATCAAGTCGTTTTTCCAGCTCAATCGACTTGAAATGAACCTGCTCAGTATCTACATCGATCATCACTATGAAAACGGGTGTTTCGTAAACTTTCCAGAGATTAAGGGTTCTCCGTTTGATCTCAACAACGGGGGATTCCTCGGGCTTTTCACGGCTCCCAGACGCTGTCCCCTTTAGCTGAATTCCAGAAATCCAGCCGATGACCTGGTTGTTCTGATCAGTGAACTCGAGATGAAAATCGATGCCGTAGTCGTTCTCGGTCTGGTCTCGCAGTATCCATTGAGGCGGAAGCGCCGCACGAAGTAACGTTTTGGCGCGACTATCGATCACGTGAGACGATGGCCGCTGGGGAAGAGAATAATCGGGCATGTTAGTTCCAGCACTGGATAGACGGAATCGATCTCAAAGCAGAAATAGCCGCCATAGACCGAATTCAGAGATGGATACCTTAGAACGCCCCCTACAGCAAGTAGGACTGGGCTTGCTCCGTTTCGATTGGGCGCAAAGCATCTGTAGGGTATCGGGGTGATCCGCCGCTGGATGGGGAAAACCGAACTGGTGCTGGTGTAGTCCAATCTGACGAATTCTGGTAGCAGAGGCAGGGTGATGGGACGCTTGAGCTTCAGGGCCCAGGGTAGCCCGTTCCGCCACAGTCGCGCTTGGGCTTCACGAAGCAATAGCAGGGCTGCTTCTCGTTCCGTCTGGGTCAAATCGGGCGGGCCGCTAGCCTGCACCCACATCCAAGACTGGCTGGTCGGGTCACCGCGGTGGGAGTTCACTGGGGGCTTTCGAGCAGTCAGCGACAGATATCTCTCCGTTATCTGTCGCTTCCAGGTCGACAACCTCGCTCTGCAGCTGCTGCACTAGGACACGGTCGCCGACTCAAGTTTTTTCGCAGGCTTGCGCTGTGATGGAGTTCTCATTCCGAATCCTTCAAATCATCCCTCATCACTGTCCATGGGTGGTTTGAGATGTAACAAGTGGTGGTAGATGTTCACATCACTCTGATTGATTTTACGTGTTTCCTTATAGTATCTGGCGTTAAAGCTATTTCCCTGTGTTGTTATGAGTTGTAATCCGCTTTTGTAATCATCGTCAAAGTCTCTGTAGTCGCATTTCTCAACATGTCTAACATAGGATTCGCACAGTCGTGAGAAGTTTTCCGTAGCGACATAAATCACCACAAACACCGTACTCATACCCATGGAGTTATATCTGCCGATCTTGTTCAGGTGCTCATCAATTTGCGTAGAGTCGATGTAGTTCCCAAGCCTAAAACCTTCAAATAGGAACACCGGATTTCCCCTTCCATCCCGTACCCAACCATCAATCTCGCCGACACCCTTACCGCTGCCTGAGCGCCCAGTACGTGACTGATCGGGCATCGTCCAGTTAAGAAAACTCATGCGTTGACATACGAGCGATACAAACCAGTCGTTAATCATGTCTTCCTCATCAAGCATGATCGTGCTCGCGGACGCTGGAGCCAATTTCTTGCGCTGGAGATTTCCATTACGTTTCAGTAACTCCCGGCCCACATGCTCTACCAATTCGAACAGGTACTCATCAATATTTGTTGTGGCATTCATAAATATTTGACTTTGATCGTATGCGTTCATGTCCTTGATTGTAAGCCATGCAAGACGCAGCTTGTCATGAAAGGAGTCAATCTCAGCATTGAGGATTGGCTGAGGCTTAGAGAGGCCCACGGTGCCGGTGCTCCTGAGGCTATTCTCAATGGCAGCGATTTTTTCTTCTGCATCCTGTGGGAAAGATCGATGAGTAATGCGTATCTGTTGGAGATAAGAGAGTGCTTCTTCGGCGCTTCTCATACGCTTGAGATACTCTGCCCTCAGTGGAGCTAATTCATAGGCCTTCTGCTGCTGGGGCGAAGCCACATTCCAGAATCGTTTGAAATCGTCGAAATGTTCCGTTTCCAAGCAGAGCTGAAGAATGTAATTTAGCTCAACATCGCTGAGTTTGGCGTCGAGATCCGTCTTGAAAGTTGTTTGATAGGTGTCCAGCCAGCGCTTTAAATAAAACTCAAGTGGTTCGGGTCGAGCGATGTCAGTGGGCCAAGAGAGCGCTACTTTGATCAAACCCGTCGCGTTCTGTAGTGTCTGTTCAACATCGAGCACACTGCTGAACATGTCCAGTGCTTTGGCATGATCCACAAACATTGTGAGAGAAGCAATCAGGTATCGCTTGAAGCTTTGAACTTCATTGGTGACCTGTTGTTCTTCGCTGGATATTTTATACAGACATAGCCTATTGATTTTTTCCTGGTCTGGCAGCTTTTTGTTGTCAAATATATCTTTAAGGTCTAGTTTGGCAGATATTTCAGTAGTCTTGTTTTTAAAGGTTTTGTGAGAGTGTTTTCTCACGTAGTCTAGATATTCCCTGGCAATTTTCATCTGACCATTGTTAGCGGCTTTCAGGATGATGTCGAAGGCTTCGGGAGTCCAGTTGGTTGCCGCCTCTTCTAGATTGCGCTCAGCTATAAGTCCCACTACAAGTTTCTTGTTCTCATATGTAGTGGTACGTTCTAGCATTATAAATAGCGCTCTTAAAGGGGCCTCCCTTCGCCGCAAAATTGCAATTAGCTCTTGAAATTCTTTCGGAGTAAAATTGTTAGCTACATTGCAAACTGTTGGCCATAGTTTTATGGGGCTGTAGTCCGAGTTATCATGCAAATAATCGAAAATTCCAGATTGCCACTCTGAATAGAAGCCAAAGCGTTCGATAATACCCATGAGCTTACTTGCAAAAATGCGCTTCTCCGCTGCGTGCTCTGGAGTGTGCTCAGTTTGCGTGAAAAGTTTCAGTAGCAATCGGGTGTGCATGCGAGCAGCGAATACGGTGTCTCTTTTTTCTTTGGTGGGGTTACCTGACTCGATCGCGGGTTGATCATCAAGAGCATTGATCCAGCGTTCGCGATGCTTGGCTAATGCGTTTATATAGACGTTGAGCCATTCAAACTCATCAAATGCGAGCGGGTCATCAACCGCATTCGTGTCACCATTCAGGCGGTCATGCAGCAGTCCTAGGTAGCTTTCGATCAATGCCTCGCATGCATCAAGTGCATGGCTACTCGAATTATGGTGTGACTTGGATGAGGCCAAATCCCACTCAAGGCACCAGAATAAAATCAGCCACCCTCCGAGGGGTAGATGTCGGTCCCCTATACGAGCCTTCTTAAGGTGTTCGTGCGCCCGATTGATGAGTATTTGGCGGTGGTCTTCTATGAGGTACCTAACTTGTCTTGAGTCATCCAAGTACCTCACGGTGCTTATGGTCTTTTGGAGGCTAGGCAGGCGAGTGTCTGCCATTAACTTGTGACTAGAGTTGTAGTTGATCTCGTGGGTGGCAAACCAGGCGATCATTTCGCAAAGCTGATCTACAGCCTCGGGAAGGGCTGGTAGGCGAACATACTGCTCGTAGCTGTTGTAAAATACTTCAAGAGCTTGAGCCCATACTAAGTCACTCCAGGTCTTCTCATAAGAGGCATATTCTGATATGGGGCGCATGTTCCGCTCTATATTTCCATAAACACCGATCAAGCCAAATTGGTTTGTCTTCGGGTTCGAGAGTAAGAAGCAAAGATAGGGAGGGTGATAGATATCACTGAACAGGGCTCCGACCAGTTTAGGGGAGCGATAGGCTAAATCGATTAGTTTCCGGGTGAGAGGGAAGCTGTCTCTGGGGGAGTAAAGGTTGTGCTCGCGCTGGAGGATTAAATGAACTAAGTGCTCGCTAATGCCTCCGATCCCTTGGAATCGATAATGCGTTACATCTTTCCACCATTTTGCGCCCTCCATGAGCGTGGTGGGGGGGCTGCTCGCCAGATTGTAGATCATGCTTTCAAGCTGAGAGAAGTCAAGCGCCTCACAATAGGGTTCCGCTTCTTGGCTCACCTCGTCAGGTTGTCCCGGTCTTTTCTGCACCACTAGAGGAGATGGCTTCTTGATGATGTTGTTAACACGATTATGACTGATAGCGACATTGGCTGCGCAGTCTGCCCAGCTATCAAAGAGCGTCTTATCTGCAGCGATATAGTTGAAGGCGCAGTCAAGGAACTGTTTAACGTCGATATCTAGATCGAAATCGATTTGGAAGATAGCAATACTGCCAGCGGCCAGCCGCATCCTGGTGATGTAATTGGAAAAAGCGGTATCTGGGTCGACGGAGCCGTCTATCAGTCGTTTCCATAGGAAAGTGCCTACGCCTTTCAGGTCTTCGCGCTTTACCTTCAGCCGATAACCTTCGGCTCGGGATTCAAAGGTATCGCGCAGGACGGCCAGGTCGATCGAGGTAACGTCTTCTTGGCAAAGTCTTAACTGCGGGGGTTCCCAGACATCGTTGAGGTACCTCAGCTCGTACAGAAGGGTGTGTGCATCTAGCTGATGCCGCAGCTTTGGTGGCATATCGGGGGTTGAGGGCACTTTGGGCTGTACGGCCAGATAGTCATCCGGGAATGCGATAACGCGGGCCTGTTCAAGCTCCGAGACGTCCACCGGGTAGGCTAGACAAAACTCTGCACCTGCCACTGTTGGCCAGGAATCTCGCCCCTCTAGCAGGGCTGCCACGTTGTCTCGGTTTAGAGGTCTCGGGTAGATATGCGCAGCGTGAATGTAATGAGCGATCCGCTCGTGAAGGAAATTTGGAGAGGCCACACGCGAAGGGTGCGTGTCTTTGTAGAGCGCCAGTTTTCTCTCCAGATCTTTGATCAGATCATACGAACTCATGTTCTTCCGAAATCCTTGGTGGGTCGCTCACTGCGTCGACGCCTGTGCTGGTAGCTTACTGAACGGTCATGGTTTTTTCGATAACGCGAACACCATCATTCGCCCGGCTAGTTGAGCGGGACGCGATTTGGTTCAGGAGATTATCCTTGCGCGTGTTTTACGAAGGCTTTGACGCTGTTACGCAGAATGCCTTGGCAGTCGTCAGCTTGGCCGTTACCGGGTTAACGCATGGACGGCAAGGCCTCACTCAGCTTTGAGGTGCGCGAGCTCGGCGCCAGGCCGGGCCTTTCTCGCAAAACTCGATTGCGTCATATACGGTCGGGAACACGCCCCACAGGGACGGGCGATCCCAAGCGCCGCCATCCAGGCAACGCACAACGAACTTGGTACCGCCTGGGTTAAAACCGTGAAAAGCGGCTTTGCGGGCTTTGATTTCAGCTTCAGCCTCCGCCGTACTAGGGTCGCCAGCTCGTGCCTGTTGAGCTCGACGAAGGTCTGACTGCGGATTCCACGCTATCCGGACACTCAGCCCACGAGCATCCGGATATTCATTCCACGTTCATCCGGACAGGCATTAGGAGCGCAGCGACGCAGGTAGGCATTGTTACTCTGAAGTGATCGCCGTCGTCAATTTCGTCATGCGTTTGCGCATCGATTCGCTCTGTAGCTCGATGCGATAAGCGTTATGTGGCAGCCGGTCGATGATGGCATCGCCTAGGGGCGGGTCGCCGATCAGCGCATGTATTGGTCAACTGATCGGTGCTGGGTCAGCGTGCCGTCAGCCACTGGGTCAATTCGACGTCAGAGCCAATACTTGTCCTTTTACCTTGCTCCAGCTTGGAGCGATTGAGGCAGCATCCATCACGTATCCGTTATTGCACGCTTCAGCTCAATAGGATTTGATCTGCAAAACAAGGATGGAGTCTTTCATGTACCTCGCTGAGCTGACGATCAATAATTTCCGCAAACTGCGTGACGCCAAGCTGAAATTTCAGCCGGGACTGAACGTGTTGGTAGGCCCAAACAATGTGGGCAAAAGCGCCGTAGTCGACGCGCTTCGAACCCTTCTCGCCGGTCACGATGAACCGTACCCCCGTCTTGATACTTCTGACCGACACCGTCCCAACGAAGGCGAGCCGGCAGGCGACATCACCTTCCATTTTGTCTTTAAAGGACTCAGCCATGAGGATGAAGCAGACTTCATTGCGGCGCTAAAACCGTGTGAAGACAACGCCATGGAGGCGCACATCCATGTCCGGTACACCGATGCGGATCAGACGGGACGATTCAAAGTAAAACGATGGTGCGGCGATCATCAGGAGGTCGCGCTCACCTCCGATATGATGGAGAACCTTCGCGGCGTCTATTTGCAGCCTCTGCGTGATGCGGCCCAGGGGCTTCGTCCTAGCCGAAACAGCCAACTGGCCCGCTTGCTTCATCTTTTGACCGATGACGATGGCCGCAAGACGATTAATGATGCGCTGAAGAAGCTGGATGACGAACTTCAATTGAACGAGTCAATCAAGAGCACTCATGCCGCAATTTCGTCCCGTCACGGCTTGATGATGGGTGAGCAGTTGGCGCAGGCGCTTGCTATTGGCCTAACTGCCACGGACTTCCAGCGTCTTTCGGCAAGGCTCTCCATCACTGCAGAGGCGTTGGAGATTGAGCAGAACGGCCTGGGCTTCAACAACCTGATCTTCATGGCTGTGGTGCTGAGCGAGCTGGCTAAAAATCCCGATGCTGCCTATCGGAGTTTGATTGTAGAAGAGCCTGAGGCGCACCTGCATCCGCAATTGCAGCGGGTTCTGCTTCGCTACCTCGCTAGCGTGCCTAAAAGTGAGGGCGACAAATCAGTTCAACTCTTCGTCACAAGCCATTCCCCCAATTTTGCCAGTAACTCAGAGCTTGAGGCGCTGGTCTGTCTGGTCGAGAACGAGGCAGGTGTGCAGACGTTCTTCCCCCGTGACATAACCTTTGAGAAGGGGAAGCGCGAAAAGCTCGAACGCTATCTGGATGTAACCAGAGCCGAGCTGTTTTTTGCTCGTCGAGTGATCTTCGTCGAAGGTGCAGCCGAGCTCATGCTGGTCGATGCACTCGCAAAACTCATAAATCTCGATCTGCGTGAGTACGGTGTCAGCCTTATCAGCGTGGAGGGGCTCAATTTCGATTCCTTCCTGCCATTGTTCGGCGAAAAAGGTTTGCGGATTCCGGTTTCTGTAATCACTGACGCCGACCCTTTCGAAGAGGTTGAGATTCAGGGCAAGGCACAGGGTGAATTGAGCGACGAAGTGATCGAAGATCTTCTCGCTGAGGCTAGCTACCAGGAAGAGGCTGGTGAGCCAGAGGACGAAGAGCCAGCTGAAGCCGAAGTCGGAGCGAAAAAGAAAAAGGTCAAGCGTGTTGAGGTCTATCCGTCCCTTGGGGATGAGGTGCGGATCTCCAGCAATACAACCAAGATGAAGGGTATGGAAGATGCATTTGTGAAGATCTTCCATGGTTTAAAAACTTTGGAATATGACTTGGCGCTTCTTGAGGAGAATCGTAAGGCCATGCTGGCGGCTCTCGGCGATCCCCATCCACGAATTGCCAAGGCGTTGGGCAAGATCGTCAACGCTCAGCCAGACAACACGGCGAAGGCCAAAGCACTGTTTTGCGGCATGTTCGAGCGCAAGGATAGTAGCAGCAATGTGCAGAAAGGCCGTTACGCCCAGGCACTCGCCGAGCACATTGCCAAGCAACCTGGCTGTAAGGTGCCCGAGTACCTGGAGCAAGCGATCCGGCACGTCTGCAAGGGAGTGAACAAGCATGAGGATGTCTGATGAACAGAAAAATGTCATCGGCGCCGAGTTGGGTCCGATCTCAGTAACGGCGTGTGCTGGAAGCGGAAAAACTGCTACCGCAATCAGACGCCTGATCGCAGTTCGGCAGAAGATGGAAAAAAGCCGGGGTCGTGTCGTGCTGTTGTCATTCTCCAATGTGGCCGTCAACACGTTCAACAAGGGATACCAACAGCTCGCGTCGGCGCTGCCGGATGATGCCAATCGCAAGCTAGTAGAGGTCAACACGCTGGATGGTTTTTTTACGCAGCACGTACTTCGACCTCATGCCTATCGGACCATGGCAGCGACCAAGGCTGCCTACCTCGTAGCAGGTTCTGAGCCGTTCCTGAGTAACTATCAGTATTGGCCAGGGGGCGACGACCGCCCGCTCTCGGTCAAGGAACTAAAGGTAGGAATGGAAGACGGGAGTCCGTTTTTCTTCGTTGATACCCACGCAGGGCCAGCACACCTAGTCACCTGGAAGGCGCTAGATTCTGTTACACGGCTTGGCAGCACAGGCGCTTACACCCATGACCTCGGACGCTACTGGGTTTATCGAACCTTGGTAGAGCAGCCGGCTGTGCTTCGAGCTTTAGTAGCCCGTTACCCGCAAATCCTCGTTGATGAGTCTCAGGATCTGGGCACGCTGCATCAGGCTATCTTGGAACTCCTGATAAAGGCCGGTGCAACCGTGTCCCTCATCGGGGACGTCAATCAAGGCATCTACGCTTTCGCGGGCGCTGACGGCATGTTTCTGAACACCTACGAGGCGCGGGCCGGTGTCACCCCATACAAGCTGACTCGAAATTATCGTTCGTTACCACCGATCATCGACATTGCGAACCGACTTTGTGGCAGGAACGACAAATCAGATCGAGATCCCGAGGCGGGGGGAGCTTATTTCATTGGGTACAAAGATTCGGAGCTCCCCAGGCTGTTTGACTCCTTCAAAGCTCGAATCGACGAGTTGAAAATGCAGCACGACGATGCGGCAATTATCTGCAGATCGGCGGATCGAGCGATGGTGCTGGCTGGAAAGGTCGCCCCTCCGGGACAAGGCACCGTTGCCATGTTCAGTGAAGCGGCGTTGCTACGAGATCAGCAAGGGCGCTATCAGGAGTGCTTTAAATGTGTATGCAGAGCTGTCGTCGGTTTGCTGGATGATCCTCCCCACGGACTCAGTAGCGAGTTACAAGGTGCCCCGCATGAGGGATGGATGCTGCGGTTGAGGCGACTGCTATGGGCCTTTATTCGCAATGAAGACGCTGGTTTGCCGTCCTCAACTCTCATTGCCAAAACCGATTGGCATCCCTGGCTTGTGAAGAATCTTAAAATCCTGCTTGCGACGATCGAAAAGCAGTTTGGATTGAAGGCAGTTGGCACCCTTGGTAACAAGCTGGCAAAGACCAAGCTTCTGGAGCTCCCTCTTGCTGGTGAAGGTGCAGATGCCAAACAGGGGCCGGGTATCAGGGTAGAGACGGTCCATCAGGTAAAAGGTGAGTCCATCGGCGCAGTGCTGTATGTGGCGAAGAAGCCCAATGTCCAAGCGTTATTGGCAGGCACCGATGGCGAAGAGGGTCGTATCGGTTATGTGGCGGTAACCAGAGCAAGAAATCTGTTCTGGTTGGCAGTGCCCATTTCCTGCATCAAAGAGTTGCGCGACGAGTTAGGTGCAGCTGGTTTTGAGGAGCTTCCTGCTTTGAAGTAGGTACGCACGAGGAGTGCAGCAGCAGGGAGTCGACAGGCTGCGGTAATGACACGGTACGGAAGTCTAGTAATAGATTTGCGTACCAAAATGGTGTCCATCTTCAGGGGTTTGCGTATCGTGGGAAATTGCACCCCATTTGACCAGTCGTTTGCATTCGACTTGACCAGTCGTTTGCATCGGACGTGACCAGGCATTTGCATTGGACTTGACCATTCGC
>NZ_JBUZVP010000019.1:0-146129 GCF_055409485.1 Pseudomonas sp. A125 | reverse complement strand
ATGTGAGGTCCACACATTACCTGAGTGGCCCGTACCTGTGGTGAGGGAGCTTGCTCCCGCTGGACTGCGCAGCAGGCCCAGTTTTTGGGGCCGCTGCGCAACCCAGCGGGAGCAAGCTCCCTCACTACAGGTACTTAGTGGTTACTGAAGGGCTTTGGCAACTGCATCAAAAGCATACATATCGTCAATCACCTTGCCACCCGTGGGCTTGGTCTGTGCCTGCCACACAACAATCACCACATTCTTAGTCGGGTTGATGTAGACGTACTGACCAAACGTACCGGCCGCCGTAAAGGCTTTATCGGCCTTGGAAGCCACCGTCCAGCCCGGCCACCACATGGAAGCAAAGTCACCGTACGCCGCGTCTGAGCCCGTGGTCGCGCTGGCAAAACTCAGCCAGCCTTTAGGCAACACTTGCTGCCCTCCCGCCTTGCCGCCGCTGAGTACGAACTGTCCAAACCGCCCGTAATCCTCAAGCGTTGCGCTAATACCGCTGCCGCCCACTTCATTGCCATTGGTGCCGTCGAGCCACCATTTGGCATCGGTTTGCATGCCATACGGTGCCCAGATCTTCTCGCTCAGGTATTGCGTGAGTGGCTTGCCCACCGCGGCGCTGACCAACTGCCCCAACACTTGTGTTTCACCGGTGCTGTAGTTGGTGCGCGTACCAGGCGGCGCCGCCGTTTGCAGGCTGGCCATGAATTTCAGGAGCGACCCCGGCACTTGCTCGCTGCGCAGTTTGATCAGGTGGCGTTCGTCTGAGGTGGGGTCGGTATATTGCTCGTTCCACTTGATCCCGGAGCGCATCGACAGGATCTGCCGCACGGTGACCTGGTCGTAACCGCTACCCGCCAACGCCGGCAAATAGCGGGTGACCTTGTCATCCAGGCTCTTGATGGCGCCGTCCTGCAGGGCCGCGCCCACCAGGGTCGAGGTGATGGACTTGGCCACCGACATCGACATCCACCGGGTGTCGGCGGTGTTGCCTTTTTCGTAACGCTCATCAACGATCTTGCCGTTTTTGAGCACCAACAACCCGGTTACCCGGTTGATCGCCACGTAGTCATCCAGGCTGTAGTGCTTGCCTTTGTAGTCAAAGGCCACCGGGCCAAGTGGCTCGCTGCTGCGCGGTAACGGGAGCGGATGGCCGCCCGCCTTGATCGTGCGCGTGGGGAACAACCGGTCCGTATTGCGGAAGGTCGTCACCGCCAGCTCCTCACTGAGCCTGCCGTCATAGATGGCCTGCACATCGCCAATCGGCTCGTGTGCAAATGGGTAGGGCTTCGCAGGTTCCGCGGTGGCGGCGCAGGCGGTCAACGACAGCGCAAGTGTCGAAGCACACATCAATACGTTAAGCGAACGGCGTTCAACGAGCGATGAAGGGCGATGGAGCACGGGCATAAGCACCTCTTTGTTATTGTTTGATCGGTCTTAAAACGCATCGGCACATCAGCACAACTGACAGGCCGGAACTCAGGATGCAGCGCAGGATTTTTTCTGGCGCGCGGGATCGGGCCGGATTACACGCGGAGTTGGGCCATGGGGAATCGGGTGGGTGTGCACACAAGCGCACGCTCTGCGCTGGGCGTCTTATCGATGAGACTGATGATTACTATCGAACTGCTCGTCTATTGGCTTACCAAAACCGATTCCTATAATCGCCTCCACTTTCTCCCTCCCGTCTGTCCGCAGGCGAAATCTCCTCCCGGAACCCAACACCATGCCAAGCGCAAGCCGGGCCCCTAGCGGCCTCCCCGAACATAATCAACAAACCGTCACGCAGCAGTGGCTGGCGATTCTCTCGGTGGCCGTGGGCGCCTTCGCCCTGGTCACCAGCGAGTTCCTGCCGGTGGGCGTACTCAACGACGTCGCCGCCGACCTTGGCATCAGCGCCGGCCACGCCGGCCTGATGGTCACCCTGCCTGGCATCATGGCCGCCCTCGCCGCCCCGTTGCTGTCCATCGGCATTGGCGCCATGGACCGTCGCTACCTGCTGATCGGCCTGACCCTGATCATGATCATCGCCAACATGGTGGTGGCCTACGCCAGCGACTTCAGCCTGCTGCTGTTCGGCCGCGTACTGCTGGGCATCAGCATCGGCGGCTTCTGGGCCACGGCCATCGCCCTCAGCGGCCGCCTGGCGCCCAAGGGCGTGGGCGTCGCGAAAGCCACCTCGATCATCATGATGGGCGTGACCCTGGCCACCGTGCTCGGCGTGCCCGTCGGCACCTGGCTGAGCGGCCTGATGGGCTGGCGCATGACCTTCCTCGTTACCGCGCTGGTGGGCATCCCGGTGCTGTTGGCACAGATGTTCCTGCTGCCGCGCCTCGAACCGGAAAAAGCCATTCGCGTCAGCGACCTGCCGGCGTTGTTCATCAACCCCCAAGCCCGGGTCGGCCTGATCGCCGTACTGCTGATCGGCCTGGCGCACTTTGCCGCCTACACCTACGTCGCGCCCTTCTTCAAAAACAGCTCCGGCTTCGACGGCCCGACCATTGGCTCGCTGCTGCTGCTCTACGGCGCGGCCGGGGTCATGGGTAACGTCTTCGCCGGCTTCGCCGCCAACCGCAGCGTGCGCAACACGCTGCTGCTGGTCGCCCTGATGATCGGCACCAGCACCGCCCTGTTCCCCTACTTCGCCACCGGCATGAGCGGCGCCGTGATGCTGATCGCCCTGTGGGGCTTTGCCTTCGGCGCCTTCCCGGCCTGCGCGAGCATCTGGATGTTTGTGGTTGCGCCCAAGGATGTGGAGCGTGGCATGCCACTGTTTGTCGCGTTGTTTCAGGTGATCATTGCCCTGGGCTCGTTCTTTGGCGGACAGATTGTCGACAAGCTGGGGACTTCGGTGCTGTTGAGTTTGGCGACGGCGCTGGTGGGCGCCGGGTTTGTGACGGTGCTGGTGTTGGGGCGCAAGGTGAGTAATAGCCTGGCGGCTCAACCTGCCTGATCAGGGAAAACAGGACTGATTGATTTCAGTCCTGTGGTTTGAGGCAGTGAGCACGGCACCTTGCTCCATTGCCTACAGTTGCGTCAGAATCCGCCGGCTTGTGCACCTGGGTTGGCGTCTCTAAGGTTGCTCGGTCGCTGAAACCTCAGTGATCGGGTTTAGTAGCCCTGGATTATCCGAGCAATGTGCATGAGCTTCATCTATCAGACGTCTTTAGTCTGTGCTTGATGGTGGCTGTGCGCAGGGCGTCTTCGGGCGCGCCGGTCTTTGTTTGGATTCCCGGTCTACTAACCTGTGCACAGCTGCCACCCCATTCGTTTAGTAGCGAAAAGGTGGCGGCACACATAGAGAATCCAAACAATGTTCAAGGTAACGCCGAATCCTCCGGGAACTGCCGATTTGAAACTCAACCAAGCCGCGCAACGTGCCTTGGATCACTATCTCAATCCCTCCTCCGCCCAAACCGCCCCGCCGTCGGGTGCGCGGTTCAGCGTGGCTGCTGATGTGAGCAGTGAAAGCCTGATTACCAATAGCTATGAAACCTTTGCCTCGGTCAGCGCGTTGCTGCTTGATCTGTCGGAAGAACTGAGCGGGAAAGACCGTGATGTGGCGCTGGCTATTCACCAGTTGAGTGAGTTGGGGGTGCTGTTGATGGGTAAGCTGATGGATCGGGAGGTGCCTTGTAGCTGAAGCCGGACGTTGTCCAAGCCGCTCAATGTGTAAAGACGAAAGCCGCCCGAATCGGAATCGAATAAATCAACATTGCTGCCGCAGGTAACTAGTAGTACCCAAGCATTTGCAACGTTCTGGCAAGACTCAGGACAGGCTGTAATTTTTCATCAAGTAACGTCCACCACTCGTGCTCAACCCATTCACCAGTCTCTATCTGTTGCATGGGTGGCATCCAATCTTTATGTCGATCGAAAACATCCGGGATGGCTCGCGCTAGGGCTGATAGTTCATTTTGGGTAAATCCCTTTTTTTGAAGATCAACGGCCTTCGCCAGCGCCATACGATAATCTTCAACGTAAGTCATCGCTGGAGTGGAACTAGCGACCCGTATCAGTTCGGGCAGTGCTGACTCTAGTTTCTTAAGCTGACTCAATCTATCCGCGTTCGTGTAACGGTATTCAGCCATTGTGATTCCCTACTCTCTGTTGGCTAGCTGCACCAAGATGCACTCTTGAACCTGCGTGATCGCCTATGAAGCGCGTTATCCAAGGTGAACATCGAGGCCAAAGTACTTTACTTCCCGAGAGCCTCGATGACTATGTCAGCGACATGGAATCGGGGTCAGACCACCATTATTTTGAATGTAGTCTGACCCCTATTTTTTGGGTTCGCCGTGGTCGCCGATGAGGTACGCAGCCTGGCGCAACGCACGGCGGTGTCGACTCAGGAGATCAAGACGATTATCGAAGGCTTGCAACACGGCAGCCGGCTGGCGGTTGAAGCCATGCACGACAGCCGCCAAGGCGTGGAGCGCTGCGTGGAAGACAGCCAACTGGCAGTGGAGATGCTGCGGGCGGTGGGTAATGATATTTCGCAGATTGATCAGTTGAATGGGCGGATTGTGTCGACCACCCGGGAGCAATCCACGGCGAATGTGGAGATTGTGGGGCGGCTGCAATCAGTGCAGAGCATTGCGCAGAGTACGGCGCAGGATGTGGAGACGCTGGCAAGGAGCAGTGAGCGGTTGCCACCGATTGCGGTGCGGTTGGATGCGTTGGGGCGCCGGTTTCATCAGTGAGCGGGATCTATTTTGAATGAGATAAATCCGTCCCCTGTCGCCCATCACCATGGGACGGTTTGACCTTCCCGGTCGATGTACCGAAGGCCTTGCTTGCCTTGCTGCGAGAGCAGCGTGCTGACGATTTTCGGGACTGTTTCCTCCACGCTGTAGGGGGCGTTTGGCCCGCCGAGTGCGGTACGGATCCAGCCTGGTGCCAGTAATACCAAGGCCCGAGGGTCGGCGGCGTGCCGTGCAGCATAACTGCGCATATACATGTTCAGTGCTGCCTTGGTGCCGCGATACACCTCGTGGCCGCCTTTCTCGTTATTACTCACGCTACCTTGTCCCGACGACATGATGCCGATCAGCCCGCTGGCACGCACCAGGGGTTGCAGGCCCTCGATCACACGCATGGGGCTCAGTGCATTGGTGATCATGACGCGAACAAATTCGTCCGTGGTCACTTCTGCGATTGTTTCGTCCTGGTTGTGATTGGCACTGGCACCCCGTGAAGAACTTGTACGCTCTGGCCACTTCATCACCTAAATCGTTGGGGCGCGTCGAGATGAAGCGTAGCGCCCCTCACTTCGTCGATTTGTACTGCGTTACAAAAGTGAGCACCTGGGATTGGGTCTGAATTTGCATCGAAGCCACTGCCCAAAGCGCATTGAGGTGCTGTTGTTGATTGCAGCATTGGCCAACTACCTCATATTTTTAACTGGACTGCAGGCGCGAGAAGATGGTTTGGAACGGCGCTATCAAAGCAATAGCCTCAAAGAGAAACGAGTGCTTTCATTGTGGCGACTGGAGAAACCGAGGCTGCACGGCATTTACTGTTATAACGGTACGGCCATCCCAACCCTTCCAGGAGCGCAGCTTTGGATCAACTTCTCGCCCTAAGGGTATTCATCCGAATCACGGAGGCTCGCTCTTTTGCCAAAGCGGCCGACTCGTTGAATATCCCCCGCTCCTCGGTCAGCAAGCTGCTTCAAGACCTGGAGCAACACCTGGGTACCAAGCTGATTGAGCGCAGTACTCGTTCATTCACCATCACGCAGGCGGGTGAAACCTACAGGGAGCAAGCCTTGAACCTGTTGGCGGGACTGGACGATATGGACGTTGCCGCACGGCAAGCGCGAGCAAGCCCCCACGGGCGGCTTCGTGTAGACATAGGCTCATCGCTGGCCAATCTGGTGATCATTCCGGCGCTACCGCAATTTCGTGCGCGCTATCCTGACCTGGAATTATTGCTCGGGGTCAGTGATCGCCCAGCCGATCTCATCGGCGACGGCGTGGACTGCGTGATACGCGGCGGCACGCTGCCTGACAGCTCACTGATCGCCCGCCACCTTTGCCATGCAAACTTCGTTACCTGTGCGACACCTGATTATCTTTCTGCGTTTGGTGCGCCACTGCACCCACAGGATCTTGAGCAAAACCACCGCACAATTCGCTATTTCTTTTCAAGCACGGGTAAGACGTTGCCTCTTCAATTCGCGAAAGGCAGTGAAAAATACGAGGTTAATGGCCAACCCACCCTTAGCGTAAGTGAGAGCACCGCCCTGACCGAGGCGGTGCTGACCGGGATGGGTATCGGACAGATTTTTCGTTTCAGTGCCCATACGCACATAGCTGCGGGACGTCTGGTGCCGATCCTGGAGGACTGGACCCCAGCCTCTCATCCACTCCAGTTGGTCTATCCGGCAGCTCGTCATCCCAGCGCAAAATTGCGGGTTTTCATTGACTGGGCGGTAGAACTTTTCGGCAGCGAAAACTATAAAAACTGACAGACTAGCCAGCACCAAAGCCGCCTTCAGTATTGCGCGAATCGATTATCCAACCCTGTAGATTAAGTCTCTCTCCTGGCGGGCTTCTGCGATGGATCCGACCGTCCTAGACTCGCCCCAAGTTGCTGTCCTGAACCCTTCAGGCCAGGCTCTACAGGCACCAGGAACCATTACCATGTCCGATCGACTCGACGGCAAAATCGCACTCATCACCGGCGCCACCAGCGGTATCGGCCTGGCCACTGCCAAGCTGTTTGCAGCCCAAGGTGCACATGTCTACATCACCGGGCGCAACGCTGACGCACTAAAAACAGCTCAGGAGCAGATTGGCGCCAACGTAACGAGCATCCAGGCGGATTCGACTCTGATCGCTGACCTTGATCAAGTATTCGAACAGATCAAGGCCGAGGCCGGCCGTATTGATGTGCTGTATGCCAACGCAGGAGGCGGCACACTGCTCCCCTTGGGGCAGATCACCGAACAACAGGTCGACGATACGTTTGGGCTGAACGTCAAAGCGTTGATCTTCACCGTCCAGAAAGCCTTGCCACTCCTGACCGCTGGCTCATCCGTGATCCTTGCCGGGTCCAGCGCAAGTATTAAGGGCACCGCTGCGTTCAGCGTGTACTCCGCGTCCAAGGCAGCGGTGCGCAATCTGGCGCGTAGCTGGATTCTTGACCTCAAAGGCACTGGCATCCGGGTCAACGTGCTGAGCCCCGGCCCTGTCCACACACCCGCCCTGTTGGATTATGCAGGTGATGATCCTGCGCAGCAGCAAGGCATGCTCGACTACCTGGGCACCCTTGTTCCGGTGGGGCGCGTCGGTGAAGCCGATGAGATTGCCAAAGCCGCTCTTTTCCTGGCATGCGACGACTCAAGCTTCATTAATGGTGCCGAAATTTTCGCAGATGGAGGCATGGCTCAAGTCTGATTTCGCCCGGGCATAAGCACGCCCCCGTTCCTTAATAGGAACGGGGGCGTGCGTCCTTTCGGTTTAAGCCATTGCGTCAGTAGCCTACGCCTCGAACACCACCCGAAGCCCGGATGGACTCGCCTGTCACCCAGTGCGAGTCTTGCGATGCCAGAAACACGGCCAGAGGTGCAATATCCTCGGGTTCGCCGAAGCGACCCAGCGGAGTCCCCGCGATCAGTTTTTCGCCAAACTTACCGGCAAAATTTCCCTCTGTGGCAGGTGTATTGGTGTGCCCTGGCAAGATCGAATTAACCCTGATGCCACGTGCTCCCAGCTCCCTGGCCAGTGCGAAGGTCAAGGTATCAACCGCGCCCTTGGTGGCCGAGTACACACTTGAAGCCAAATAGGGATCTGTACTGAGGATCGAACTGATATTGATAATGCTACCTGTGGCCCCCAGCAGTTTGACCGCCTCGCGTACTGCAAGCAGGTAGCCCAGCACGTTCAGGTTGAATTGCTTGTGGAAGGCATCTTCGGTCAAGTCATCAATCATCTCGAACACTGCGATGCCAGCATTGTTAACCAGCACGTCCAACGTGCCGAACTCGCTACGAACCGTTTCAAACAAGCGCACTACGTCAGTTGCCTGACTCATATCTGCCTGTACCGCCAAGGCAGAGCCTCCGTGCTCTATGATCTGGGCAACGACTGCATCCGCGTCAACCTTGCCGGAGGCGTAGTTGACGATAATTGTCGCACCCTCTGCACCCATCGCCCTGGCGATCCCAGCACCAATGCCTTTGGAGGCACCAGTGACAACCGCAATTTTCCCTTCAAGTTTCATAAGCTGACCTTTGGTAGTTGCATGATAGGAGGCTCGGCTGCAGGGGTGTAAATGATCGTCATGCAGCGAGCCGCATGCCATCAGTATTCGGCTATCGAAGGGTCGGACGTTTGCCGGTTATTCGCACATCCTTGCCTATTCTTCTCACCTGGCTTGCCATAGCCCTTGAACTGGCTCAGGGTGACTGGCATGGAAAAATCAATGGCAGAACTGCGCAGCATCGTGATGCGCGCTCAAGACAAGTGGACCGACACCGGCTTACCCCGTGTAGCCATGGTTCGGGCCGAGGCCTGTGCTGATCAGGTCTATCAACCGATGCTGCATCTGGTGCTCCAAGGCACCAAGACCCTGTCGATTGGCGAGGGTGTTTCCAGGTATACGGCGGGCAACTATTTTCTGGTGCCGGTGGACGTGCCCGCGACGGGCCAGATTCACGCCGACACACTGGAAGAACCCTATCTAGCGGTCAGTCTCACCCTGGACCCCAATGTGATCGCAACGTTGCTGATGGATGAAAGTAAGACGCCAAGGGCGCCGCAAAACTCGTGTTTCGAGGGGGTACTCGCACCAGCTGAAATGGTTGATGCGTGGTTACGCATGATGCGGCTCGTGGATCGCCCCCATGAGGTCGCGATAATGGCACCGATGCTCGAGCGTGAAATTCTGTTCCGGGCCTTACAAGGCCCACTGGCCGGTATTCTTCGTGACGTCGCACGGCCGGATGGCCGGATGACGCAGATCCGCCGCGTCACACAGTGGATACGTGAGCATTACGCCGAGCCTTTTCGAGTCGAGCCACTGGCGCTGATGTCCGACATGAGCGTTGCCGCGTTTTATCGGCACTTCAAATCCGTGACCGCCATGACACCCATTCAGTACCAGAAACGCCTGCGCTTGCTGAGGGCTCGCTGGTTGCTGCTATTCGATACCCTGGACGCAACCTCCATCGCTTATACCGTAGGGTATGAAAGCGCCTCGCAATTCAATCGGGAGTACGCGCGGCTGTTCGGCCTGCCTCCGGCGCGGGATGCGGCGAGATTCAGGACGCCTCCTGCCGCTGGAGCACTTACGGCAGCGTCTTGAACGCCCGGCACTGACTCAGAAGTCGGTGATCACCGTCCCGGCAATGCTCTGGGCAAACTCACCACCGAACACCTTGGCCGGTGTTGCAAAACCCCGCTGCCGTTCACCGTTCAGTACCCTGCGTGCGGCCTCTACTGCAGCCAAAGGCGTGTAGCCGTTCACGGTTTCAATTACTGACCGTGCGATTGCGCCATCTGTCGCGGTCACCTCAACCACTGCCCGGGCCCGATGAGCATCCCTCTCCTCCGGTGTCGGGCCATCAGGCAGTCGCGATAGATCACCTTCGTGAAACGCATCACCCGCGATATGCACGTACATGCCTTTACGCGCTTGGCGACATGCACTGCCAACGAATCCGTAGGCACCACATCCCAACCGACGCCCGGTAACAGCATGACCTGATTTGCCGCCGCTTCTGCGCCGAGCGTCTCGGCCAGCCGATAAACGTTGATCTCGGCGGTGATGTCCAGATAGTCGATCCCGGCCTTGATGCAGGCCCGCATCAACGGCTCCGCCGTGCGCGCGAATGGGCCCGCGAAGTTCACTAACACTGAAATACCGGACAAAGAGCTTTCGGCATCGGCGGTATCAAACACCCGATAGGGCACCTCCAATTGCGCAGCAAGCGATTCGAGGCACTGATGATTGCGCCCGGCGATTTAGAAATCCAGGCCCAGTGCCTTGGCTCGTTCAGCCCCCATACGCCCGGTATAGCCGGTGGCGCCGTAGATCAGAAGGGTGCTCATAAATGTTCCTCTGTGGTTCGAATGTGTCCCCACAGTACCCATCGTCGCCGCCGGAATCGCCCCTGTTCCTGCTCAAAGCCTGCCCGTCTCTGCTTTTACCCTGCAAGTTGCCTTACCACCCCCGACTCATCCCAACTCCCGCCCCAAAAACGGCGCAGTCCGGCTGCTCTTGCTCTTCGCCACCTTCTGCGGCGTGCCACTCACCACCACCTTCCCGCCTCTATCCCCTGCCCCCGGCCCGATATCAATCACCCAGTCACTTTGCGCCACCACGCGCATTTCATGCTCCACCACAATCACCGTGTGCCCCGCCTCCACCAGCTGATTGAGCTGGCTCAACAACCGGTCCACATCCCGCGGATGCAGCCCGGTAGTCGGTTCATCGAGCACATACAACGTGGCGCCCCGGGCATTGCGCTGCAGTTCGGTCGCCAGCTTGATGCGCTGTGCTTCCCCGCCCGACAACTCGGTCGCTGGCTGGCCAAGGCGCAAATACCCCAAGCCAATATCGCGCAGCACTTGCAGTGAGCGCAGCACACCCGGTTGCTCGGCAAACACTTCAACCGCCTGTTCAACGGTCAGCCCCAGCACTTGGGCGATGGTCAGCCCTTGCCACTTGATCGCCAGGGTTTGCGGGTTGTAACGCGCGCCATGGCACGTCGGGCATGGCGCATACACGCTGGGCATGAACAGCAATTCCACACTGACAAAACCCTCGCCTTCGCAGTTCGGGCAGCGCCCTTTGGCGACGTTGAAGGAGAATTGCCCGGCATCGTAATGCCGCTTTTTCGCCGCCGGTGTAGCCGCGAACAGTTTGCGTACGTTGTCGAACAACCCGGTGTAGGTCGCCAGGTTGGAGCGCGGTGTGCGCCCAATGGGTTTCTGGTCCACTTGCACCAGGCGGCGGATGTGTTCCAACCCGCCGCTGATGCGCCCGCCGCTGGTTTGCGGGGCGTCGTCTTCCAGGCTGGGTTCGTCTTCGGTTTCTACTACGCGGCCCAATCCTGCGCCTACCAGTTCCAACAGCGCCTGGCTGACAAGGCTGGATTTGCCTGAGCCAGAGATGCCAGTCACGGCGGTAAAGCAGCCCAGGGGAAAGTCCACACTCAGGTCGTTGAGGTTGTTGCGCGTCACGCCTTCCAGGCGCAGCCAGCCGGTGGATGGGCGCGGTGGTTGGCTGACCGGGCGCTTTTCGGCGAACAGGTATTCGCGGGTTTGCGAGGCTTGGACCTGTGCCAGGCCGGCGGGAGGGCCGCTGTACAGGACTTGGCCGCCGTGTTCGCCGGCAGCCGGGCCGACGTCGATCAGCCAGTCGGCGCGGCGCATGGTTTCCAGGTCATGTTCCACCACGAACAGGGAGTTGCCGGCGGCCTTCAGGCGGTCGAGGGCGGCGAACAGGGCTTCGCCGTCGGCGGGGTGCAGGCCGGCGGAAGGTTCATCCAGCACGTAGATCACGCCGAACAGTTGCGAGCCCAGTTGCGTGGCCAGGCGCAGGCGTTGCAGCTCGCCGGATGACAATGTCGGTGTGCTGCGTTCCAGGGCCAGGTAGCCCAGGCCGAGGTCGGTCAGGGTGCTGACGCGTTCGAGCAAGTCCTGGGCGATGCGTTGGGCGGCCAGGCGTTTTTCCACGGAGAGTTTTTTGTCGCCCTGCCCTTCGGCCACCGGGCGCAGCAGGTCGGCGAGTTGCAGCAGGGACATTTGCGACAGTTCGCCAATGTCCACGCCAGCAAATTTCACCGACAGCGCGGCCTTGTTCAGGCGCTTGCCTTCGCACAACGGGCATGGGCTGCCTTGCATGAATTGCGAGACGCGCTTTTTCATCAGGGCGCTTTGGGAATGGGTGAAGGTGTGCAGGATGTAGCGCCGGGCGCCGGTGAAGGTGCCCTGGTAGCTGGGTTCCAGTTTGCGCTTGAGGGCGTCGCGGGTTTGGGCCGGGGTGAAGCCGGCGTACACCGGCGCGGTGGGGGTTTCTTCGGTGAAGAGAATCCAGTCGCGCTGTTTTTTCGGCAGGTCGCGCCATGGGATGTCGACGTCGTAACCCAGGGTGACGAGGATGTCGCGCTGGTTCTGGCCTTGCCACGCCAGCGGCCAGGACGCTACGGCGCGCTGGCGGATGGTGAGGGACGGATCGGGCACCATCAGGGCTTCGGTCACTTCGTACACCCGGCCCAGGCCGTGGCATTGCGGGCAGGCGCCTTGTGGCAGGTTGGGGGAAAAGTCTTCGGCGTACAGCATCGGTTGCCCCGCCGGGTAGCTGCCGGCGCGGGAGTACAGCATGCGGATCAGGCTGGACAAGGTGGTGACGCTGCCCACCGACGAACGTGTGCTGGGCGTGCCGCGCTGTTGTTGCAGGGCCACGGCGGGTGGCAGGCCTTCGATCGAGTCGACGTCGGGCACGCCCACCTGGTCGATCAGGCGGCGTGCGTAGGGCGCCACGGATTCGAAGTAGCGGCGCTGGGCCTCGGCGTAGACAGTGGAGAATGCCAGCGACGACTTGCCCGAGCCAGACACGCCGGTAAACACCACCAATGCGTCACGCGGGATGTCCACGTCGACGTTGCGCAGGTTGTGTTCGCGGGCACCCCGCACCCGCACGAAGCCTGGGCGTTGGGCGGTGGGTGAGGTGGCTGGGGGCAGGTTGCGCTGGGAAGTCATGGGTAACCTTATCAGTGTGTTCAAGGCGGTGAAGATCCCTGTAGGAGCTGATCTGCCTGAGATGGCGGTGTGCCAGTTGCCAATTGGGGCCTGACACACCGCCATCGCGGGCAAGCCAGCGCCTACAGTAGATCGGCGTTGCGGGTTGGATCTCCGTTTGTCACATCACCCCGGGTGGTCAGCACCGAGCGCACTCGCTGCGCCAGCTCATCCGGGCCATAGGGTTTGGTTAACAGGTGAATGTCCTGGCTCAACAGGTGGTTGCTGGAGAGGATGTCGCGGGTGTGCCCGGACGTAAACAGCACCGCCACCGCCGGCACTTGCTCGCGCGCCCACTCGGCCAGGTCGGTACTTTTGACCCGGCCCGGCATCACTACGTCGGTAAAGATCAGGTCCGGTTGCAGCCCGTCGCGCAACATCAGCATGGCCATGTCACCGTCTTCGGCGGTCAGCACGGTGTAGCCGGATTGTTCGAGCAACTCCACCGCGGCGGTACGCACGCCTTCGTTGTCCTCGACCACCAGGATGGTCTCCTGGCCGCCGGCGTGGTTCGCAAGGGCGGCAGGCGCGTCGTGTTTTTCCGGTTCGAGGCTGCGCGGGAAATACATCTGCACCACGGTGCCGCTGCCCTCCTCGCTGTCCACTTCGACATGCCCGCCACTTTGCCGCACGAAGCCGAACACCATGCTCAACCCCAGCCCGGTGCCGTGGCCATCGGGCTTGGTGGTAAAAAACGGCTCGAACACCCGTGCGATGATTGTCGGCGACATGCCCGAGCCGGTGTCGGTAACCGCCAGGCGCACGTACTCGCCGGGGCTGATGCTTTTGCCCGCGCAGTCCGGGGGGTTGAGGATGATATTTTCGCCGGTGATCCGAATGATGCCCTCGCCTTTCATCGCGTCCCGCGCGTTGATCGCAAGGTTGAGCAAAGCGTTTTCCAATTGGTTGCGGTCGACATGAATGCACCACGGGTCCAGCGGCAGTTGCACATCAATGTGAATGGTTTCTCCCAACGCCCGCTGCAACAGTTCACCCAGCCCTTCATAAATGCGCAGTGGGCTGTACACCGCCGGCGACAGCGGCTGGCGACGGGCAAAGGCCAGCAGTTGCGAGGTCAGCTTGGCCCCACGTTCCACCGCCGCAATGGCGGCGCTGACCCGGCGCTGCACGTGGGGGTTGTCGGGCTCATTGCGGGCCAGCAGGTGCAAGTTGCCCGCGACCACTTGCAGCAGGTTGTTAAAGTCATGGGCCACGCCGCCGGTCAGGCCACCGATGGCTTCGAGCTTTTGCGATTGGCGCAACTGCGCCTCGGCGGCGGAGCGGGCTTGCACTTCGGCGGCCACGCGCTGCTCCAGGTTGTGGGTGAGTTCCTGGCGCAGGCGCTCGGAGATCACATGCTCAGTGGTCTCCACCACAATCGCCAATACCCCGGCCGGTTGCTGGTCGTCGCCGGCCACGGGGCTGTAATACAGGTCCATCCATACGTTTTCCGGGCGGCCGTCGCGCAGCAACTCCAGTGCCAGGTTACGGTAAGACAAGGTGCCGCCCACCAGGCAGGTGTCGACCACGTTGCGGTTGAAGTCCGCGACTTCCGGCCAGCCCAGTTCCACCGGCGCCCCCAGCAGATAAGGGTGACGGCCGCCGGCAAATACCGAGTAGCTGTCGTTGTAGATCATGTAGCCGGGCGGCCCCCACAGCATCACCATGGGCATGGGCGAGGCCAGCAACATCTGCACTGCGCTGACCAGGCTGTTGGGCCACGCGTGAATCGGGCCAAGGTCGGTGGCAGACCAGTCAAATGCACGAATTCTCTGGGCCATTTCGCCAGCCCAGCCTTCACAGCCGTGGGTATTGAATAAAAACTGCATTGATCGGCTCTGTAAGGAAATAAGAGATGGGGGGGCGATGAAAACTTTGAGCCCGGCAGCAGCGGTTGGTTTCATTGCATATTGCTTAAGCCCGCATGAAGGGACAAGAGCCGGTTCAGCGAAAATCCCGGCTGCGCACACTGATGCCCGACAGCAGCGGTGTCAGGTCGGTCAAGCGCCCGGCGATCAAGTGCCGAACGTCCCCCACCGCCTCCCACCGCCCATCCACTTTAAGCAATCGCGACCCCACCAGCGCCTGACGCTGGCGCTCGGCCAAATCGCGCCAGACCACCACATTGATATTGCCGAACTCATCTTCCAGGGTGACGAAGGTCACGCCGCTGGCCGTGCCCGGGCGTTGCCGGCCGGTGACCAGCCCGGCAACGCTGACATTGCGTCCATGCTCGGCCAGCAGCAACTCGTTGGAACTGCGGCAGCGCCGCGCACGCAGTTCATCGCGCAGCAGCGCCAACGGGTGCGGGCCCAAGGTGGTGCCGACGCTGGCGTAGTCGGCATACAGGTCTTCGCCGACCGTCGGTCGTGGCAGCTCCACCATCGCCTCTTCGGGGCTGGCCAACCCGGCAAACAGCCCCAGTTGCTTCTGCACCCCGGCCACCTCCCAGCGTGCCCGATGCCGATGCCCGGCCAGCCCGCGCAAGGCGCCGGCATCCGCCAGCAGCTCCTGGGCGCGGGTGTCCAGGCGGGCACGTTCGCCCAGGTCGGCAATGTCGAAAAACCCGCGGGCCTGGCGCGCCGTTTCGATGCGCCGGCCATCCTCCTCGCGAAACCCGGAGATCATGCGCAAGCCCAGGCGGATTGCCGGTTGCTGGCCTTCGATGGGTTCCAGGCTGCAATCCCAGTCACTGGCTTGCACATCCACCGGACGGATCTGCAAATGATGGCGACGGGCGTCCTGCAGGATCTGGTCGGGGCTGTAGAAACCCATGGGCCAGCTGTTGATCAAGGCGCAGGCAAACGCGGCCGGTTCATGGCATTTGAGCCAGCAACTGGCGTAGGTCAGCAAGGCGAAACTGGCGGCGTGGGATTCGGGGAAACCGTAGCTGCCAAAGCCCTTGATTTGCTCGAAGATCTGCGCGGCGAAGGCTTCGCTGTAGCCGTTTTTCAGCATGCCGGTGCGCAGGCGCTGCTGGTGCGGTTCAAGGCCGCCGTGGCGTTTCCAGGCGGCCATGGAGCGGCGCAGTTGGTCGGCTTCACCAGGCCCGTAATCGGCGGCGACCATGGCGATCTGCATCACTTGCTCCTGAAACAGCGGGATGCCCAACGTGCGCTCCAGCACGGCCTTGAGTTCGGGCGATGGGTAGGTGGTTGCTTCCTCCTTGTTCCGTCGCCGCAGGTACGGGTGCACCATACCGCCCTGGATCGGCCCGGGGCGCACGATGGCAACCTCGATCACCAGGTCATAAAAGGTCTGGGGCTTGAGCCTGGGCAACATCGACATCTGCGCCCGCGACTCGATCTGGAACACGCCGATGGTGTCGGCCTTGCTGATCATCGCGTAGGTCGCCGCATCCTCCTTGGGCACCGAGGCCAGGCTCAGGTCCCGGTTGCGATGGCGGCGCAGCAGGTCGAAGCAGCGGCGAATCGCACTGAGCATGCCCAGCGCGAGAATGTCCACCTTGAGCAGGCCCACCGCGTCGAGGTCGTCCTTGTCCCACTGGATGATGGTGCGCTCGGCCATGGCGGCGTTTTCCACCGGCACCAGGGTGTCCAGCGGGTGTTCGGAAATCACGAAACCCCCGGGGTGCTGGGACAGGTGCCGGGGGAAGCCGATCAGTTGTTGGGTCAAGGTGAGCACCCGGCGCAGCACCGGGCTGTCGGGGTCGAAGCCACCTTCGCGCAGGCGCTCCAGGGGCGGTGCTTCGTCGCTCCAGCGGCCGCAGCAGTCGGCCAAGGCGTTGACCTGGTCCGGCGGCAACCCGAGGGCCTTGGCCACGTCGCGCACCGCACCGGCGCCGTGGTAGCTGCTGACCACCGCCGTCAAGGCGGCGCGGGTACGGCCGTAGCGTTGGAACACGTATTGCAGCACCTCTTCGCGGCGCTCGTGTTCAAAATCCACGTCGATGTCGGGCGGCTCGTTGCGCTCGCGAGACAGGAAGCGCTCGAACAGCATGTTCATCAGGCTCGGGTTGATCTCGGTGATGCCCAGGGCAAAGCACACCGCCGAGTTGGCCGCCGAGCCGCGGCCCTGGCACAGGATCGACCGGCTGCGGGCGAAGCGCACAATGTCGTGCACGGTAAGGAAGTAGCTTTCGTAGCCCAGCTCGCTGATCAGTTCCAGTTCGTTATTGATCTGCTGGAGGGTCTTGGCATCGACCCCTTCCGGCCAACGCTGGGCGATGCCTTGCTCGGTCAAGAGGCGTAGCCAGGATTTAGCGTCCTGGCCTTCAGGCACTAATTCCCTGGGGTATTGATAGCGCAACTGGCCCAGGTCGAAGGTGCAACGCCGGGCGATGTTCAGGGATGCTTCCAGCAAGTGCGCCGGGTACAGCGCGGCCAATGCATCGAGGCTGCGCAAGTGGCGCTCGCCGTTGGGGTGCAGGCGCGCGCCGGCTTCGGCCACCGGGACGTGATGACGGATCGCGGTCATGGTGTCTTGCAACGCGCGACGGCCACGCACGTGCATATGCACATCGCCGCAGGCCACCGCCGGCAGGTGCAGGCTGGCGGCCAGGTTCAGGCGTTGCTCAAGGTGACGGGCATCGTTCTGGCCGCAATGCAGCTCCACGGCCAGCCACAGGCGATCGGTGAACGTGCTGCGCAGCCATTGGATGTTCGCCTGGGTGTCGGCATCTTCGACCATCCATAACGCCAGCAACCCTTGTACCGATGTGAAGTCCTCTTGCAGCAGCCGATACTGACCTTTTTGCGCACGGCGCCGGGCAATGGTGATCAGCCGACACAGGTGCTGGTAACCCTCCAGGTTCTCCACCAGCAGCACCAGCTTGGGGCCGTTTTCCAGGCGCATCTCGCTGCCGACAATCAGCGGCAACCCGACTTCCTTGGCCGCCTGCCAGGCGCGCACGATGCCTGACAAGGTGCATTCATCGGTGATCGCCAGCGCCTCATAGCCCTGCTGTTTGGCCCGCTCAAACAGCTCGCGGGCACTGGAGGCGCCCCGCTGGAAACTGAAGTTGGACAGGCAATGCAGCTCCGCATAACTCATGCGAACCAGCCTTGCAGCCACAGCGCGCCGCTTTCGCCCACGGTTCGGTAAGCCCAGCCCTGCTGGCCGGCGCGGGTGCGTACCAGGTAGTAATCGCGGCGCACATCGGCGCCATCCCACCAGCCCGATTCGATACGTTCCGGGCCCATCAATATCTGTAGGCCGTGCTCCGCCAGGGGCGTGGGTTCAGGCAGCAACCAGCCGGGGCGCTGCACGTTGTTTGAGGGCATGCATGGGCGCGTGTCGGCACCGGGTTGCCAGGCGCATTCGGGGCGATGGTCGGCGTGAAAGCGCAGGCCTTGCACTGCCTCGTCCCCCAGCCGCGCCCGCAGGCGTTCGCGCAGTTGCTCCCACGGCAGGGTTTGTTGCGGGCGTTCGTCGAACAGGTCCTGGCGCTGGGGCACAAACACTGGCAGGTCCTGGGCCTCCAGGCGAAAGCCGCGCACCGGCGAGGTGACGTGCACTTGCTCCAGGCGGCCACGGGCCAGTTCGAACAGCATCGCTGCATCACGTTCGGCACTGAGCAGGCCGACCTTGATGAGGGTGTCGGGTTCTGCCGCGTGTTCCAGGTGCAGGTCAAAGCGTTGCACGCCACTGTCGCGGCCACACAGGAACGCCGACAAATCGCCGGTCAAACGGCGCAAGGGAAACAGCAAGGCTTGATGGGACAACACATCAAAATTCAGCTCGATGCGCACATCGAAACGGTCCGGCGGCTGGTAGAACGCCAGGGCCAGCGGCCGTTGCCCACTCAGTGCATCGAGGTGCTTGAGCAGCGCCGCGTCGAACCGCCGGGCCAAAGTATGCCGGGGCAGCGCCTGCACCTGGGCCAGGGTGCGCAAGCCCATGCGCGACAACGCGGTGGCGGCTTGCGGGTCGAGGCCGGCGCGGTCGATGGGGATCGGCGCCAACGCTTGTTGCAGGCTGTGCTCATCGGCCACAGCGAGGCCGTCGTAGGCATTCGCTAATATTCGCGCTGCTGCCGGGTTTGGCGCGGCGACAATGCGATGACGAAACCCCAGGTCGGTCAGTTCCTTGCGCAAGCGCGCTTCAAGCAGCGGCCAGGGCCCGAACAGGCCCAGGCTCGACTCGATCTCGAACAGCAACGCCCGTGGGTAGAACACGCTGACCTGGGAACTGAAACGGTAGGCCCAGGCCGCCAGAAATTGCTGCCAGTATTCGATCTGCGCCGGGTCGTATTCGGCGCAGGCAAACGCCTTGGTCAAGGCATGGGCCGCCGTCAGCGATTGGCCGGGGCGCAGCCCGAGTTTGCGGGCGGCCTCATTGACGGTTTGCAGCACCCGCCGTTGTGGCGTACCCGCCAGCAGGGCCAACGGCTGATCCGGTTCGGGGCGCACACGCAGCACCCCGTCCAGCGCCAATTGCGGGAAGACAATACACACCCAGCGCATGCCAACCTCAGTGCCCAAGTGCAATGGGCGCGGGATGGGCCAGGCCGCCCCGGCACTTGAGCACCCGCACTTGCGCCGGGCTGGCCTCCACCGCCAGGCGCAAGGCGGCCGGTGACGGGTTGATCGCCTCGTTCAACGAGCGCCAGGCGAAGGCCAGGGTCTGGCCGGTTTCTGCCGCCACCTGCAAGCGGCGCAAGGCCCGGTCATCGGCCTTGCGCGGCCAGCACAACACCGCGCCGCAACTGCCGGAACGCAGGCATTGCTCCACCGCCCACAAGGCGTCGCGCTCATCGGCCTGGATCACCGACAGCTGGCGCACATCGACCCCGGCGTTTTGCCAGGCGTGGGGGTACGGCGTGTAAGGCGGCGCCACCAGCACGATGCGCTCGCCGGCCGCCGCCAACCGCGCCAGGGTCGGCCACACCAGTTGCAACTCGCCCACGCCCTCCTTGGCCATGAGGATTTCGCTCAACGCCGCCTCCGGCCAGCCACCGCTGGGCAGCACTGCATCCAGCGCCGCAAGCCCGGTGGGATGGACGCTGGCAGGCGGCGCGGCGGGCCGGCCCTTCCAGACCCGGCCGCCATTGAACAGCGAGTCCAGGGCAACGACGGCGCCCATCAGCCTTGCCTCACCAGGCCGCAAAACACCCCTTCGATCGCCAGGTCCTGATCGGGACGCACCACGATGGGCTGATAAGCGGGGTTGCGTGGCAGCAGGCGCACGCGCTCGCCGACATGTTCGAAACGCTTGATGGTGACTTCACCGTCCAGGCGCGCCACCACGATTTGCCCATTCAAGGCCTCGGCACTGCGGCGTACGCCCACCAAGTCGCCATCGAGGATGCCGTCTTCGATCATCGAATCGCCCTGCACCCGCAGCAGGTAGTCCGGGGTTTTGGCGAACATGCCAGGGTCGAGCAGCAAGCGGTTGTGCACTTCGGCGTCGGCGCCGATGGGCAGGCCGGCAGCCACTCGGCCGAGCACCGGGATGTCCAGCAGCTCAGGCCGCACCGGCTGATTAAGCAGGCGAATGCCCCGGGCCTGGTTCGGGTTGACCTCGATAAAGCCGCCCTCAGTCAGCGCCAGCACATGCTTGCGCGCCACGCTGCGGGAGGCAAAGCCGAACGCCTCGGCGATCTCGGCGAGGCTGGGGGACTGGCCTTGCTGCGCGATACGGTCGCGGATAAAGGTCAGGATGGCGGTGCGGCGGGGCGTTAAAGTCGTCATGGAGTACATTTGTACTCCTGTAGGAAATTTCTAGCAAGATCCGTCAGTCGCTTCCCACAGGGTCACTGAAAAAGCCGCAGCCAAGTTGACGAACGGTCATTCGAATGTTCAGATGCCGGCCTGTTTCAGGTGCCTCATGCCGCCGTGCATGGGGTGAAACGGGAAACCGGTGCCGCTCTTTCCGAGCCAGTCCGGTGCTGCCCCCGCAACGGTAGACGCGTGACCCCTTCGACACACCACTGTGGCCTGCGCGCCATGGGAAGGTGAAGGTGTCCATACGCGTGAGCCCGGAGACCGGCCTGGAATTCTGTTTGGCAAAATCCTGCGGTGGGCGGGCATGGGCCGGTATTGGCGTGTGCTCGGTGCCTACTCGTGCGTGCTTTTCGCGAAAGAAACTTTTCCGAGAAGACTATGATTCGACCTTTCAACACTCCCGTGCCCAGCCTGTTGCTCGGCTGCCTGTTCAGCCCCCTGCTGCTGGCCGACGACAACACCCTTGAGCTCAAGCAGCAGATCGTTTCTGCGCCGTCGGTGGAGTCCACCACCGTGGCCGACATGGCCCAGTACGGCAGCAAGGTCGAGACCGTCACCCGCGAACAGATCGAACGCGCCGGCCCCGCCGCCGATGTGTCGCGCGTGATGCAGATGTTCATCCCCGGCCTGTACGTGGCGCCCAAGAACGGCCCGTTCGACTACGGTACCTATTCCCTGCTGGGCGGGCGCAACGATGACACGCTGATCCTGCTGGACGGAGTACGCCTGAACAACCGCCTGTACGGCGGCCTGTACCTGGACACTCTGCCCGCCAACGCCATCGAGCGCATCGAAGTGCTCAAGGGTGGCCAGAGCCTGCTGTTCGGCACCCAGGCGGTGTCGGGGGTGATCAACATCGTTACCCGCAGCCCGCAAACCCGCGAGGCGTCCGGCGAGGTGAACCTGGGCGCAGACACCTTCGGCGGCACCACCGGCGATGCCCGGGTCGAGAAGATCTTCAACAACGGTTTTGGCGATCTTGGCTTGCTGGCCTACATCAGCCGCAACGTCTCCGAGGGCTACCAGCCGTTTCGCAACCGCGACATGAAAAACGTCAGCGACAAGCAGCGCTCCTACGAAGTCACCACCTTCGGCACCAAGGCAGTCCAGTCGTTTGGCGATGACACGCGCCTTGAGCTGTTTTACCAGTACGCCGACGCCAACCTGGATTTCGCCCGCCCGGCAGGCAACCACAAGACCACCAACGACCGCGTGCAACAGATCGCCACGGCCACCTTCGAGCAGAGCCTCAACGAGCGCCTGAGCTATTTTGTCAAAGGCCATATCAACGATTGGGACACGCGCTATACCCGCATCAACAATCTCCAGGGCGGCGGCACCCGGGTCATCAACCACAACGACTATTGGGGCTTCACCGACTGGGGCGTGCAGGCCGAAGGCAAGGCCGTGCTGCCGGGAGAACACGTGCTGGTGTTCGGCTCCGACAACCAGTGGTTCAAGGGCCAGGACGATGTGCTGATCATCGACGACAACAAGGCTCAGGCCCACGCGCTGTACACCCAGTTGCGCCCGAATATCGAGGCGCTGCCGAACTGGCACCCGAGCATCGGCGTACGCCACGAAGCCATGAGCGGCGGCGACAGCGCCACCGTCGGCATGCTCACTTCGCTCTACGACATCAACGACCACTGGGCCCTGCGCGGCCAATACGGCACCGCCTACAAACTGCCGAACGCCGAGCAACTGTTCGTCAACGAAGAGGATGAAAAAGGTAACCGCAACCTCAAGCCAGAGAAGAGCCGCAACGCCGAGCTGGGCCTCGACTACAAGGGCAGCCTGCTGGGGCGAGACTTCAGCGCCAGCGTCACGTTGTTCAAGCGCAAGATCACCGACCTGATCACCCTGGACGATATCCAGTGGGTCAACGGCCAGGGGCAGCTCCAGATGCGCGGTTTCGAGGCAGACGCCAAGCTGCAACTCAACGCGCAATGGAGCGTGCAGGCCGACATAACGCGTAACCTCACCGAGTCCCGCGCTGGCGTCACCCTCAACGACATCCCCGGGTTCTTCGCCCGTTCGCGGGTCGGCTACGAATCGGTGGACCGCATGTGGGGCGCCGGCACAGCCGCGCGGTACATCGGTGATATCGTCAGCTCGAAAAAGGTCGAGTACGGCAACTACACCGTGGTGGATGCCGACGCCTATCGCTATATCGACAACGCCCACCAACACCGCGTCAGCCTACTGGTAGAGAACCTGTTAGACCGCGACTACGTCACCAGCCGCGCCAGCAACGTCGACAACCTCGGACGGCCGTTCAGCTCCGAAGTCCGCTACACGTACCGCTTCTGATGGATACGCCCATAGAGACTCATCCGGACTGGTCCCATGTCCCCGCCCACGCCCGTCACGTGTTCCTGTGCACCGGCCCGCGCTGCACCCAGCGTGGCGCGCTGCAACTGTGGAAAACCCTGCGCCGCCACCTGCTGCAACACGACTGCATCGAAAAGCCTGGCGGCGTACTGTTGACCCGCACCCACTGCCAGTTCCCGTGCAACCTGGGGCCGATAGTGACGGTGTACCCGGACACTTGCTGGTACGGCGTGCACAGCAACGCAGACGTCCGGCGCCTGGTGGAGGTGCACCTGGTGGGCGGCGAAGTCGTCGAGGATCTGCTGATCAAGGAGCGATCATGAAAGCCCCCTGGTTACTGTTAAGCGCCCTGCTCTGCGCCACACCGGTGCTGGCCGACAGTTATCGCAACTGCAACCAGGACTGGGCCGCCGCGCATTCACCGCCCTCGCGCATCGTGGCCCTCAACCAGCATGCCGCCGACTTGCTGTTGGCGCTGGATGTCGGGCCGGCATTGGTGGGCGTGGCATACCTGGATGACAATGGCACGGCGCACCGACACGTCGAATACTTCGGCGTACCAGTGATTGCGCCCAAGTACCCGTCCAGCGAAGTGCTCTATGCGCAGAAACCGGATTTGGTGGTGGGTGGTTTTGCCACGGCGTTCGGCAACGGCATCACGTCCCGTACTGGCCTGGCTGGCAACGGGGTTGGGTCGTACTTGCTGGAGTCGGCGTGCGACGGGCACTCATTGGACTACTTCGGGCATATCCGCAACGACCTGTTTACCGTTGGGGCGCTGGTGCACAAACAACAGCGGGCACGGGCGTTGAGTGATGCCATGGACGCCGACCTGGCCCGTGCCCAGGCGCTGATTGGCGAGGGTGAGCCGCTGTCGGTGTTCTACCTGGACAGTGAGGTCAACGGGTTGGACAGCGAAGGCCGGCGAGGCTTCGTCACCACGTTGGTGGCGGCTGCCGGGGCGCGAAATCTGTTTGCAGGGATCAATCAATACCGCGTTACGGTGAGCAGTGAAACGTTGCTGCTGAGTGATCCGGATGTGATCTTGCTGGCGGATGCGGTGTGGTCGCCGGCCAGCCGCAAGCGCCAGTTGCTGACCCGTGACCCGGTGCTCTCGCGTTTGCGGGCGGTGCGGGAGAACCGGATGATCGATATTCCGTTTACCCACCTGATGCCCACAATGGGGAGTGGGCGTGTGGTTTTGGAATTGGCCCGCAGGTTTAACGATATGCGGGGGTGAATATCCATTGCTGCGGCGGGGGGCTGATAGGGGTAGATCAAATGCACAGCGTCCTCCCGGCCGGCGGCTTGAGTGGCAGAAGTAAAATCACTGGCGAACACGGCCCACTGTAGGAGCTGGCTTGCCGGCGATGGCATCAACTGGGTGTACCTGATACCCCGAGGTGCCTGCATCGCCGGCAAGCCAGCGCCTACAGCTTTTGCCCTGGCTTTTAACACTCAGGTCGGCTTTCAGGCCGCTGTGCTCTTGCTTTTGATCTTGATCTCCGCTTTTGCAAAGTGACTCGCTGTAAGAGTGAAACCATAAGCCGCCATTACCTAAATAACGGATATGTCCTCCCCTCCCCCTCCCCCCCAAAAACCTACTCGTGACTTCTGGTAAAAACTCCTTTCCAGATTCTGCGGTGTTTGCGAAGGAACGACCGGGAGATACTCAACTCCACTGTTCACATCACTCAAGGAGTCACTCATGTCCATTCCCGCATTCGGCCTAGGCACGTTCCGCCTGCAAGGCCAGGTCGTCATCGACTCCGTCAGCACCGGCCTGGCGCTGGGCTACCGCGTCATCGACACCGCACAAATCTACGAAAACGAAGCCGACGTCGGCCAAGCCATTGCCGACAGCGGCATCCCCCGCAGCGAGCTGTTTATCACCAGCAAGATCTGGATCGCCAACTTCGCCGAAGGCCAACTGATTCCCAGCCTCAAGGAAAGCCTGCGCAAACTCCAGACCGACTACCTCGACCTGACCCTGATCCACTGGCCATCGCCAGAAAACCAGGTGCCTGTCGCCGAATTCATGGGCCAATTGCTGGAAGCCAAGCGCCAGGGCCTGACCCGGCAGATCGGCATTTCCAACTTCACCGTCGACCTGATGAAACAGGCAATTGCCGCCGTCGGCGCCGAGCACATCGCGACCAACCAGATTGAGCTGCACCCGTACCTGCAAAACCGCACCGTGGCGGATTTTGCCAAGGCCCATGGCATCCAGGTCACCTCCTACATGACCCTGGCCTACGGCGAAGTACTGCAGGACTCGGTGATCCAGCAGATCGCCGAACGTCATCAAGCCACCCCGGCGCAAGTAACCCTGGCCTGGGCCATGCAACTGGGCTACGCGGTAATCCCGTCATCGACCAAGCGCGCCAACCTGGCCAGCAACCTCAAGGCGCTGGACCTGACCTTGAGCGACGCCGACATGGCGCAAATCGCCGGCCTGGAGCGTGGCCATCGGCTGACCAGCCCCAAAGGCATCGCGCCGACCTGGGACTAAGCCGCAGGGCTGCCGGACAGCTCCCGCAGCCACGGCAACACCCGCAAGCCGCAGGTGGCTGGCGGTGGGTCGATGATATCCATGAAGTGTTCGAGGTTAACGCTGTCCGGCGTACCCGGCAGGCGCACCAATAAGGTCGGTGCGCCTGCCGGCGCGCCCAGGTCACGGATGTCGTAGACCAGCACGTGGCGAATCTGCGGGTGCTGCTCCTGGAAGGCCAGCACCCCACCATTGCTCTGCGCCAACCCGGCGTTGATGATCAGCACGTCGAACGGCTCGGCCGGTATGGCCGTGAGGATCAGTACCTCCTCGAAGGTTTGCACCGGGACGATGCGGTAGTAGCCCAGTTGGTTGAGCATTTTTTCGATGTACAACCGCTGCAGGTGGTGTTCATCGGCAATCAGGAGAGTCAGTGCTTTGTTTGGCATGGCGAATACCTGAGCAGGGAGCGCTCGTGAGGGACAGGGCTACCTATTTTCCAGACATATTCCGAAGACTAAATAAGGCTTGTTCCACCTTCACGTAGGAGTTATCCCAAATAGCTCGAATGGCAGTCCCTGGCAGTCAAGTCTGATTGCAATAGACCGACAGTGCGTGATGCAGGTGAGAGAGCGCGCCGTCCACCCCGTCGACGGCAGCGGCCAATTCGTCACGCGCTTGCCGCTCACAGACGTTTTCCAGTACCTCGCAACACGCCATCAATGCCTGGGCCTTGACCATGCGCGCGCCACCCTTGGTTCGATGAGCCAGGTCATGCAGGCCGGCAAAATTTGCCTGGCGTTGCAGAGTCACCAGTTGCCGGTGGTCTGCCTCCAGGCTGTCGAGCAACGGCGCCAGCAGCTCTTTCACCGCGCCTACATCGCCACCGGTCAACTTCTCCAGGTGGCCCACGTCGAAGCCTGTCGACCGTTCATCAACGGTGCCCGGGGCCACAGAGGGCGTGGCCGTGCGCAACGCCAGGGCCGCATGCAAGTCTTCAAGCCCGGTGGGCTTGAACAGGCAGCCATCCATGCCCGCCTGCCGGCAACGTTCGGCTTCCTCGGGCTGGGCGTTGGCGGTGAACCCCAACAACAGGCAAGGCACCAGGCCGCGCTCACGCTCCAGGGTGCGGATATCCCGCGCCAATTCGTAACCGTCCTTGAACGGCATATTGCAGTCGGTAATCACCCCGTCAAACTGCCCGGACAGCCACAGTTCAAGCCCTTCGACGCCGTCTTCGGCCGTGGTGATGCGGTGCCCCAGGAAGCTCAATTGCCGGGCCAGCAACAGCCGGTTGGCGGGGTAATCATCCACCACCAGAATGCTCAACGCGTGGGCCAGCGGAGCGTCCAGGGCAACGGAGACCGCCGGCATCAGGGTTGCATCGGCAACAGCCAGCTCCAGGGTGACGTCTACCCGAGTACCCTGCCCCAGCAGGCTGCTCAATTGCAGTTGCCCACCCATCATCTCGCACAGGTTGCGGCTGATGACCAGGCCCAGGCCAGAACCGCTGCGCGCCGACTGCGCGGTATTGCCGCCCTGGATAAACGGGTTGAACAGGCGCTTCTGGTCTTCGACACTGATGCCGATGCCGGTGTCTTCCACCCACAGCCTGAGGCTCAGGTAACCATTGGCAATCGCCGACGAACCCGACGCGCCAAGCCGTACCCGGCCATGGGGCGTGAACTTGATCGCGTTGTTCAGCAGGTTCGACACCACTTGCTTGAAGCGCATCGGGTCTACCTGTACGCAACGATCAATCAGCGGGTCCAGCTCCACCTGCAACACCAGGCCCTTGGCCCGCGCCAGCCCATCGAAAACCCGTGCCACGGCCGCCAGCAACGCGTGCAGGTTGGCAGGCTCAAGGGTCAGGGACAGGTGGCCCGACTCAATGCGCGCAATGTCGAGGATGTCACCGATCAACTCCAGCATGCCCCGCGATGCCTCGGCGGCCACCTCCAGGGCATCACGGTCGGCACGGTCTTGTTCGGCTGCTTTCAAGGCCAGTTCAATCATGCCGATCACCGCGTTCATGGGCGTGCGTATTTCATGGCTCATGGTGGCCAGAAATGTGGTCTTCGCACGATTGGCCGCGTCGGCATCCTCCTTGGCTTCCTGCAACTGGCCGAGCAGGTGCTGGCGTTCGCTGATGTCCACCCAACCGGCGATCATGCCTACCACCTGCTCATTACCGTCGCGGTATGGCAGCATCCAGTGGTAAATCGTCAGCACTGTGCCGCCCGGCACCTTGAGCACGCGGTCATGAATCTGTGGCTCACCCTGCTCCATCAACCGCAGGTAATCCTGATGGAACGACTCAGCCTGGGGGCGATTGCCGGTGTCGGTCTCGACCACGGTTTTGCCGGTCACGTCCTCCAGCCTGAACCCAAACACATCAAGGTAAGCACTGTTACACGCCATCAGCCGGCCCAGGCGATCACGCACATAAATCGGATGGGGTGTGCCGTCGATCAGCACACTCATAAAACGCATCTGGTCACTCAGGGCGCGCTCGGCCTGCACGCGCTTGCGTATCAGGCTACGCAGGTAAATCGCCCAGCCCAGGGTAATCAGCAGCAGCAGCGCCGCCAGGCTGAAACCCTGGACGATCACATTGCGATGCCGCGCCCAATAGCTGTCTTCAACCAATACTTCGCTGCGCCAGTGGCTGGCCAATTCGTCCATTTCCTGGGGCGTGATACTCAGCAGCGCCTTGTCGAGGATCGAATACAACTCCAGTTGGCTACGGTTGACACCAAAAGCGATGCGGGCGGGCTCGGACCCCACGGTGCTGGTAACCCGCAACCGGTCACGGTACTCGCGGGCAATCATGTAGCGCGCACTGATCAAGGTATTGACGGCGGCGTCGGCACCGCCATTGGCCACCAATTCCATGGCGTGTTCCGGGTTCTCGACGTCCACAAATTTGATGGAGGGATAGTCCTGCACAAAACCCTCCAGCAAGCTATTGCCGCCAATCAGCGCCAGGCGCTTGCCAGCCATGTCTTCCAGGGTAAGGGGGCTGCCGTCTCCGATGCGGCTGACCAACACAAACGGGTTGGTCAGGTAAGGCCGGGTAATGCGTACCTTGTCTGTACGCTCGATGCTGGGGGTGACGACCGCGATCATGTCCGCGCCGCCGGTGTTGACCTTGTCGATTTGCTGGGGCATCGAAGTGCCGGGGACGACGTCAAATTTCAAGCCTGTGCGCAAGCTGATGCGAGCCAGCACCTCAGCGCTCAAACCTTCGAAAGCGCCTTGTTTGTCGATGAATGAAACCGGCAGGAACTTGTCGAGTACCGCGACCTTTATCCTGGGGTTCCTCTCCAGCCAACGCTGTTCACTGGCACTCAAGCGCAGGCGGCCCGCCCCGAGGAACCCGAGGTTTCCGGCACTCCAGCGCCGCAGGATTTCCATCTGCTCGCTGACCGGGATAACGGCCAGCGCCGCGTTGATCATCGGCAGCAGCCGCGCGTTGTCCCGGGAAAATGCAAACGCAAAGGGATTGACTTCAAGTGACGAGAAGTCGGCCATTCGAACATTGTTCAGGTGGTTTCTGTTGATCAGGTAGTTGGCGCTGATTGCATCGCCGAGGTAAACATCCGCCTGGCCGAACGCGACAGCGCCGATGGCCTCGAAGGTCGATGGAAAAAGCTGCAGCCGTGCTTGAGGGTAAAACGCCTGAACCGCATCAGGCTGCATGTAGTGATAGAGCATCGCCACACGCTTGCCGGCCAGGTCGGCACTGAGGCTCTGGCTGTCGCCCGTGCGGGTGACCAGGGCCGGTTGATCCATGGCATAGGAACGCGACAGCACCAACTGCGGGTCTGGCGCCTCGTAACCGTTGGCAGAGCCCAAAAAGTCGACTTCGCCGCGCTTGAGCGCGGCGATGACTTCGTCACGATTGTCGTAGCGGCGCACTTCTATCGTGATATTCAACGCATCGCTGATCAGCGCCGCGTAATCCGCCGTGATCCCTTCCAACTCATCGCTGGTGCTCAACTCGAACGGCGCGTAATCGGGGCCCGAGATGCCCATCAGCAAACGGCGCCGTTCGCGTAGCCAGCGCCAGTCTGCTTCCTCCAGCCCCACTGCCGGGGTTTCCACGATGGAGTGCCCCAACAGGTACAGGGTGCGTGGCTCGCCAACGGCCGGGGCTTGTGCGCACAGCACGCCCAGCAGCATGCCTGCACTGAGCCACAAGACCCGGAAGCTGGTCATTTCAGATCAGATGATTGCGCTGGGCGAACTTGGACAAATGCACCACCGACGACATGCGCAGCTTCTCCTTCAGGCGGGTTTTATAGGTGCTGATGGTCTTGTGGCTGAGTAACATGTCTTCGGCAATTTCCTTGTTCCCCAACCCCAGGGCCAGCTTCTGCAGCACGGTCAACTCGCGGTCGGAAAGCTCGGCCACCAGGTCCTGCTCGCTAGACTGCAAATCGTCCCGGCGCACCGAGCTGGTGGGCAGGCTCGGAAAGCAACTGTAGTTGGACATCACCGCCTTGATCGCTTTTTGCAGTTCATCCAGCTCGCCGGTCTTGGCAACAAACCCCATCGCGCCAGCCCGCATGCAACGGGTGGAAAAAAACACCGCAAGGTAAGACGTCAGCACCAGGATCTTGCAGGGCAGGCCCAGCGCCTTGATCCGGCTGATCACCTCCAGGCCGCCCAACTTGGGCATGGCCAGGTCGAGGATGATCAGTTCAGGGCGTTCCTCGCGGGCAACCTGCATGGCATCGGCGCCGTTGCCGGCCTCGAAGATAGTGTCGAAGCCTTCCTGCTTCAGCAGGAACCGCACGGTTGCGCGAATAAATGGGTGGTCATCCACGATTAAAGCTTTGCTCATAAGGCTCCCCTGGGAGGATTCAGTACCGTTACACATCAGACGGGACCTATCTACCTGTGAGAAATGACAGTTCCGACGAGCGGTTCAGAACATTCCTACAAACAATAGTCGGGCCCCTCCATTTGAACGCCATAAACGACGTCTGCGTGCCGGGTTAGCCGCAAGCGCGCAACCTTACCAATGGAATGACGCGCCACCTGAAGGGATAGTCCCATCTATATGTAGGATTTTTCCTCACCAAGAGCATAGTAAATAGCCAGCTCGCTGGGAGCAAAGGCGCCCTAATCAGTAGTACTCGGGCTCCAGAAGGCCTGTACCACAAGGCTTGACGTGGAAATACGCGCCACCAGGGCGTCCAGTTCGTCACCGTCTACGGAGGTCACGGCCAGCGTCGCCTCGATTTCCACCTCTTCGGGACCAAAGGGGCGTACGTCTACATCACTGGCCGGGTAGTTGCAGCGGGCGAGTTCGGCTTCGAGCAAGGCCAATACCGCCTTTTGCTGAGTACGCCGGGCCACCACATACAGAATGTTGGTCACCTCGGCCGACACCACATCCAGCGGCTGGCGGTTGATGTTGTTGACGATCGGGCGCAGCAAGGTATTGGCCGCCAACACAAACAGCGTACCGAGCAGCGCCTCCAGGATCAGGTCGGCACCGGCGCAGGCGCCCACCGCCGCCGACGCCCAAAGGGTGGCCGCCGTGTTCAGCCCGCGCACGTTGCCCTCTTCACGCATGATCACGCCGGCACCGAGAAAACCGATGCCCGAAACCACATAGGCCACGACCCGCACTGCCCCTTCAGCGCCGCCCAGGCGGTTGGCCATGTCGACAAAAATCGCCGCGCCCACCGCCACCAGCACGTTGGTGCGCAGCCCCGCCGTGCGCTGGCGGTACTGGCGCTCGAACCCGATCAGGCCACCGAGAATGAAGGCCGCGGAGAGGCTGACCAGCGTGTCGACCAGCGAGTTGAGGTTGATGTTGTTGATTGCTTGCATGGGAGTCTTCCCTATTCATTACCAGCCGAACTTACGCGAGGAAACCTTCGGCCAGGTACGACCATCCCGGGCCGTGATTGAGTCACAGGCACGACAGGACAGGCCCGCCCGTCGCAAACGACAGGCGCGTGCGCAGTACCGCGATGCAAGGCATCACGTACTGTTAAGCGTCGATGAGAGGGAATTCGGGATCGGGCCTGGACTGGCCGCCACCGGGATGCCGCTTCTCGCTTCTGGGCGAGACAACGGCATCGGAAAAATGCGCGTTATCTTGCCAAGTATGTGCCGGTTATCGAGACCGGCCGACGACTGTCACTCGAACAAGTACCCACTGAGGGTCTCCACTATTGATGAAAACGCGCGAAGCTTACGCTCCGAATTAAGCAGAGTAAACCGTAGGAAAATTTACCCGGTGGGTTTGAGCAGGTTCTTCAGGGAGGGTTCAGGTACGCACCACTGCGCAGCTCTCCCCCCCGTAGCAGCTGTCGAGCCCAAGCGAGGCTGCGTCGGCCACACTGCGATCATCAAGCCAGACACTCCAACCAGTCGCGCCGAACGCAGCCTCTCCCAGGCTCGACAGCTGCTACGCAGAAGACGTTCGATCACGCTCCACCAGCGCCAAATACTCATTGATCGCAGCTCGGCTTCATCCTTAAGGGTCAGCTCAACCACACGGATGCCCACTATCGAGCTGAGAGGCAAGGCCATCGTGTCAACAACATCCATGTTCATCCCTTCTCAATCGTCGCGCGTCAGTACTTCCAGCAACTCAATCTCAAACCGCAGATTACTGTCGGGCGTGATATGCGCCCCCATCGAGCGCTCGCCGTAGGCCAGGTGCGCCGGCACGAATAACGTGCGAATGCCGCCGACTTTCATGCCCATCAGCCCCTGGTCCCAGCCCTTGATGACGCGACCGGTGCCGATCACGCATTGAAACGGCTTGCCGCGTTCCCATGAAGAGTCGAACACCGTGCCGTCTTCCAGGGTGCCCGTGTATTGCGTGGTGATCAGGGCGCCTTTGACCACGGTCTTGCCGTCGCCGAGGCGGAGGTCGGTGATTTTCAGTTCGTTGCGCATCGTATTCTCTCGTTGTCACAGCAGCGGGTGCAGGTTGATTGATGATCGTGAGCCACCACCCTTTGCGATAATTCAGGTAATAGCCAAAAGCTGGCTACCGTTTACGTTTTGAGAATAAGAAATGCCGATATGGACTGCCTGGCTTCAGGCAACTACACGTCCATGGAGGGCCAAATCAGTGACATTTCCCTTTCCTTTGCAGGAAGCTTCCTAGAAAATTCTGTCCCCTTGTGCCGTTCAAATCACATGGCTAGTCTCCAGCGGTCACTACCAATTCAGTGACCGGGTTTAGTAGCCCGCTATGTGATTAGGCGCAAGGCGCCCCCTTCTGCAAGGCGCTTTTTTTCGGCCCTGCGTTATGGTGGCCGTGCGTAGGGCACCTTCGGGTGCGCCGGGTCCTAATCACCGGTCTACTAACCTGCGTGCGGCCGCCACCCCGTTTAGTAGCGATGGTGTTGGCTCTCTAACGTCGATTAGGAGTTTAACCATGAGCAAGTTTGTTACAGAAGAACCAGCGTTATTTGCCGTTGATCCCGATACCAGTTTTGAAAGCGCCCTGATCCATACCAGCAGCTTGTTGCACTGTGCATCAGTCACCGCCCAACAAGCCGGCGACCAGTTGGATGGCCCGCCTCGGGCACTAGTCATTTCAGTAATGCACCTGGTGGATATGGCACGCGTAATGGTTGACCGGGCGGTGGATTGTTTACAACCGCGTTAAGGATAACGATCGTTCCCGCGCAGAGCGAGGGAACGATCTCCCATACGTCTAGCACACTAGCTACCGGAACTGACCTACAACCCAAGGGGACGCAGCTGACTTACCCGTGTTCATCATTTCACCTCTTATAAAAAAACAACTTCCTTGGTTGCATAAAAATAAGAGGTCACCCGCAATGAGCGATCCAACAAGCCCTGTTCGCATAGCTGTCGTACAGTTCGATCCCCAGGTGGGAATGGAAAACCGGGAGCGCAACCTGCGTCATAGCCTTGAGCTGGCGACGGAAGCAGTGAGCGGCGGTGCCAATCTGATCGTGCTGCCAGAGCTCTCAAACTGTGGTTACTTTTTCTCCAGCCGTCAGGACGCGTTTGACCACGCCGAGGCCATTCCGGGTGGGCCGACTGTGCAAGCCTGGACAGATTTCGCCTGCAAACATGAGGTGTATCTGGTCGCAGGCCTCAGCGAAATTTCCGCTATGCAGCTGTTCAATACGGCTGTATTGCTGGGGCCGGACGGCTTTATTGGCAAGTACCGCAAGGCCCATCTGTGGAACCTTGAAAAGCTCTGGTTCACTCCCGGCGATACAGGATTCCCCGTTTTCGAAACACCCATAGGCCGTATTGGCCTGTTGATCTGCTGGGACATTTGGTTTCCCGAGGTGCCACGCATCCTCAGCCAGCAAGGCGCCGATATTATTTGCAGCCTCAACAACTGGGTGTGGACCCCGCCTCCGTTGTTCGACGACGCGGGGAAGTGCATGGCGTCGTATCTCACGATGACCGCCGCCCACGTCAATAACGTGTTTATCGCCGCCGCCAGTCGTATCGGCGAGGAGCGCGATGCGCGTTACCTGGGATGTTCGCTGATTGCCGGTACCAACGGTTGGCCCATTGGCACGGTGGCTTCGGCGAATCGGCAAGAGATTCTGTTTGCCGATGTTGACCTCACCAGTGCCCGCAGTGCGCCGATCTGGAACAGCCTCAACGATTTGCAGCGCGACCGGCGCGCGGATCTTTACGACCAGATGCTTGGGTATACCCAACACCGCGCCCTGCCACGCTGACCGGAGGGCGCACCATGGAAACCCTTTTGCAAAAACCACGCTCAGAACGCTCCCGGGCCGATAACATTGTTATCGCCTTGGGGGTTGCCAGTGCATTGCTGATCCTGTGGATAGCGTTTGCTTACCCTTGGCCGGGCTACGTCGATATGCTCACCAACCTTCCACAGCCCAGTGCCTGGTTGCGCTGGGTGTTGGGGGATATCAGCGAAGTCGCGTTCTACAAACATGAACTGGCTTCAGTCGGGCTGCTGGGCGGTGCATATCTGGCTTGGTGGGCCAGCCGCACGGGCAAGTCCTGGCAGGGCTTTGCTATCTCGTACGGCACAGGACTGTGGCCGTGGCTGGTAACCAGTTCGTTACTCGGCTTGCTGCTGAGTAATGCGTTATGGGGCTGGACCGTGACCACCGACACATGGCAGCCGACGTTTGCGGCGTTTGTTTCACTGCCAGCGGCAATGGTGCTGATGTTCGGAGGTGGCTGGAAAGTGACGCTCAACGGCGCCGTACTGGGAGCCTTACTGGTCACGCCGATGTGTTTGTTGATCGTCAATTACGTCTGCATGCCGCTGGGCTTGCCGGTGGTGATCGGAAATGTGCTCGGGATGGCGGTTGGCAGTGTGATTGCCTTTGTATTGTGCCGTCGCGTGCCGGCCCTGGTACGAAGCGATTACACAGCGCCGCAAAGGCCCGCCCCGTTACCGCCACCGACTTATGGTGTGGTGTGGAGCGTGCGGAGGGTATTGGCTGATTTTTCCGAAGCGCCGTTCTTCGGCAATGAACTGGCCAGCCTTGGCTTGCTGGCGGGGGTGTTACTGGCTTACGCGCTGAACCCGGTGAGCCCGGCCTATGGATCCGGCCTGATACTGCATCTGATCGGCGCGCAAGCGCTGACGTCAGCACTGGGCGTGGTGATCTGGCGACATCAGTGGATCAAACGCGGCTGGTATCCCACGTATGTCCCGCTGGTATCGGTGGTCCCGGCAGCCGTATTGACCCATGGTGGTAGCTGGATGGTGATGGGGACCAGTGCGTTGCTTGGCGCGCTGATCGCGCCGCCACTGGCCTGCGCAATTGCAGAACGGTTACCACCGCACGTTCATCCTTATCTCGGCAACATAATCTCCATGGCGTTGAGCACCTTGCTGATTGTGCCATTGGTGGGATGGTTGGCCGTCTAACTCCCCTCTCCTACACCGGGCAAAGGACTGCCCGAGCAATCACAGCCAATGCCAGAACCGGCTCCAGAACCCACGCCCCAGATCATTCTTGCAGCCCGCATATTGCGCCGCGTACATCTGCGAACGCGCCTGCACCTTCCCCGCCACCGGCATCAGCCAGGCTTTGCTCGCGTAGGTACGCTGACGGTAACCGCCCCAGCCTTCGTGGTAATTCAGGTACTGGCCGTAGGCGTCGTATTTGTAAACGCCGTTGATGGTGTAGGTCTTGTCCATGTACCAGCCGACAAAGTCGATGGCGTCGTCAAAGTCCTGGCGACTGGCACCCGTGCGGCCGGTGCTTTTCTGGTAGTCGCTCCACACTTCATCCTTGGCCTGGGAGTAACCGGAGGCGGTAGACACGCGGCCCCAGGGGATGATCCATAACAGGTATTTACGCGGGGTCTTGGCGTCCTGTCGAAAGCCCGATTCTTGATACATGATCGCGAACGGCACCTGGATCGGCACGCCCCAGCGCGCCTGGGTAACCTTGGCGGCGTCGTACCAATCGTCCTTTTCGCGGAAGATGCCGCAGATGTCGTTGGGGGTGCGGGGTGGCGAGGTGCCGCATCCCGCCAATAAGGCGGTGAGTAGCAACAGCCCTGCGGTTTTTCCTGCGTTCAAAAGCTCACCGTCTCGTCGTGAGGATAAAAGGCGGGCAGTTTACTCGTTCATCGGGATTGATGCAGAGGTGAAAGCAACACGAATCCTGTGGCGAGGGAGCTTGCTCCCGCTGGAGTGCGAAGCGCTCCCGGACCGGTTGACGCGCTATGCCCGAGGCACTGCGATCATCGGTTTTGGGGCGGCTGCGCAGCCCAGCGGGGGCAAGCTCCCTCGCCACATTTTGGTGGGTGGTTCAGGCAGGTCAGGTTTGCGTGACGACTGCCGTCAATTCCAGCTCGAGCAGACCGTTGCCGGGCAACCCCGCCACGCCCACCGCCGAACGCGCGTGCCAGCCACGTTCGCCGAACAGCTCGATCAACAGTTGCGACGCGCCGTCGACCACTTTGGAGAAGCCCTGGAAACCTTCCCCGCCTAACACAAACCCGCGAACGAACAGGATGCGCTCGACATTCTCCAACCCTACCGCCTGGTCCAGCACGCTCAAGGCCCGCAGCACACAGGTCTGCCCCGCTTCGTTGACCAACTCCATTGGGGTCTGGTCCGTCACCGGCCCGGTAATCACGCTGTTACCCTGCCGACAAACCTGCCCGCTGACATACGCCACGCCACCCTGAATCGTCACCGGCACGTAGTCCCCCTTGGGGCTCGGCGCCTCGGGTAATTCCAGCCCGAGGGCTTGCAGTTTTTCGCGCACGCTCATGCCGGCTCCTCGACAAATTCCACATGCCCCCCCAACCAGCAACCTTGCACCTGGCCCGCCTCATCCCGGCGAAACCGCAGGGAAATTTGCGAAGGTCGGCCCATGGCCCGCCCCTGGCGGATGTGCACCGGGCGATCATCCGCCGTCACCAGGCCATTCTCCAACAAGCCAAACGCCAACGCGGCAGCCGCGATGCCGGTGGCAGCGTCTTCCGGGTAACCCGAGGACTTGGGAAACTGCCGCGCATCAAACTGTCGGCCTTCCAGATCCGATGGCGCATAGGGGTACAAACCGGTAGAGCCGATTCGTTCGCACAGTTGCTGCATCCGCCGGTAATCCGGTTTCAGGCTATCCAGTACCGCCACGCTTTTCAGCGCGATAAGGGTTTTCACCCGGCTGGTGCAAGCGTTCTGGATCGGCAGCGGCGCCAGTTCGTTGGAGGTGATGCCGAGTACGGACAGAATCTCGGCCTCGACATCAGCGTCGTTCAACGCCTCGACCCGGCCCTTGGGCTGGCTGATTTCCACCTGGATATCCGGGGTGCCCGCAGCGGTGATCCGCGCATCCACCGGACCGCTCAGTGTCGATAACGTCAGGCGGTCCTTGTGCAGCATGCCCAGCCGATCCAGCAGCCACACCGCACCCACGGTGGCGTGGCCGCACATTTCCATTTCATGGTTGGGCACCCAGAAGCGCAACGCAAAATCAAACTCGCTGCCGGCCGGTGCGGCAAATACAAAGCCGCATTCATGGCCATAATCGCGGGCCACTTGCTGCATGTCGGCATCGCTCATGCCATCGGCGACGGCCACGGTGGGCGCCGGGTTGCCGCCACGGGCGGTGGCGGGGAAAACATTGACCAGGTGAACCTCGGGCGTCATTTCGCCTCTCCCTGAAGGGTGGAAACAGTCGGCGCCACGGCGTCGACAATGGAGTTGGTGTAGACCTGCTGCGCGTCGAGTTTTACCGGCTCGCTCTCCACAGCGTTCATGAAGCGGATGTTTTTCTCAACACCCTCGTTCTCGATTCGTGGCGTGGACGGGTAGGACGGCAGCGAAGCAGCCCAGGCGGCATTGAAGATGGCAGCGTCGGTGTGGGCGAAATACGGGCGCACCGATTCACGGGCCTTGTCCGGGTCGCTGGCGATCAGGTGCTCGGCGCGCCATAGGGCACGGACCATTTTCTCGGCCGTGGCCTTATTGTTGGCCAGCCAGTCTTCTCGGGCAATCATCGCGGTGAAGAGGAAGCCGTCCAGGGGTTTGTATTCGCCCTTGGCCAGGTCCATCAGCACAAAACCGCCCTGCTTTTCAGCGGTAGTGATGGTGGGTGGCGACAGCGAGAAGCCGTTGATGCTGCCTTGGGAAAACGCCGCAAGCATGTTTGGCGCGCCGCCGATGGGCATGATGGTGAAGTCTTTATCCGGGTTGAGGCCGGCGTCCTTGGCCAGGTAGCGCACCAGCATGTCGGTGGTGCTGCCGGGGCCGGTGACGCCGATCTTCAAACCCTTGAGGGCCTGGGCGCGGGCGGCCAGGGATGAGGTGGCCGACACGCCGGCCTTTTGCGCCGAGGCACCGTCGATCACCACGGTGCTGCCGAACTGGGTTTGCACGGCGGCGAACGCCTGGACGTTCTGGCCCTTGGTGCGGGCGCGCACCGCGACGGCGGGCAAGCCGACATACGCATCCGCGTCGCGGCCGAGGACAGCAGTCAGCGCCGCCGAGCCGCCTTTCTGGAACACGATCACTTCGACATTCAGGCCTTCTTCAGCGAAGTAGCCTTGCTTTTGCGCGACGTAGATCGGCACATAGAGAAAGCCTTCGCTGGGGAATGCCAGGGTGACTTTGGTCAGGTCCTGGGCCTGCGCTGCTGGCATGAATGAGGCAAGTAAAACGCTGGCAATGAACAATGGTTTGAACATGATCAAGCTCCACAAAAATGAGGGGTTAAACCGCGACTTCACGTTCCGCTTCGTTGGCCTTCCACGGCATCAACTTGCGCTCGGCCAGCTTCACCGCCGTGTTCAGGATCAGCGCCAGCGCGATGATCCCCACCAGCGCGGCAAACACACCGGCAGTGTCGAACTGCGAGGCCGCATCCGAGAGCAGGTAACCCAGGCCCCGGTTGGCGGCGATAATCTCGCCCACCAGCGCGCCAATCAGTGCATAGGGCACCGACAAGCGCAGGCCGGTGAACACCCAGGTGAAGGCCGAAGGGATCACCACCATGGTCAGCAGGTCACGCTCCTTGGCGCCCATCAGGCGCAGGATGGTCAGTTGCTCGCGGGAGACGTTGCGCACACCGCTGTAGGTGTTGAGGAACACCAGGAAGAACACCACGGCTGCTGTCAGGATGACTTTCATCGGCAGGCCGATGCCGAACCAGAGGATGAACAGTGGCGCCAGCGCGACTTTCGGCAGGCTGTAGAAGGCGGTCAGGAACGGGTCGAGAATATCCGCCAGCAGCTTGGCGCGGCCCAGCACCAAACCGGCGATCAAACCTGCGAGGGAGCCGAAGAAGAAGCCCAACACCGCCTCCAGCGTGGTGATGCCGGCGTGGTAGAAAAACACCCCGTTCATAAGGATTTTCCACAAGCTTTGCGCCACCGCCGAGGGCCGGCTGATGAAGAACTCCACGCCGAACCAGCGCGAAACGCACTCCCAGAACACCAGCAGGAAAATCAGGAACAGCAAGCGATAGACCTGGATCATACGACCTCCAGCGAGTGAGCCAATGAGGCGGGATCGGCAGCACCGGCGACGTCGGGCGCCAGGCGTTTCCAGAGGGCGGCGCAGAGTTCCACGTAGCGTTGGTCGGAGCGCAATTGCACCAGGTTACGTTCACCGCTCAGGGGAATATCGAGCACGTGATCGATGGTGCCGGGGCGGCCGGCGAACACCACGCAGCGGTCCGCCAGCGCGATGGCTTCATCGACATCGTGGGTGACGAACAGCACGGTCTTGTTGAGCTTGCGGCACAGGCGCAAGAGTTCGGTCTGCAGGGTCAGGCGCATCTGCGCATCGAGGGCGCCGAAGGGTTCGTCCATCAGCAGGGTTTCCGGGTCGCTGGCCATCAAGCGCGCCATGGCCGCGCGTTTGCGCATGCCGCCGGAAAGCTGGTTGGGGTAGCTTTCGCCAAAACCGGTGAGGCCCACCAGCGCCATCAGTTCCTCGACGCGACTGTCGATCCGGGCCTTGGGCATGCGGCGGATTTGCAGCGGCACGGCGATGTTGCCGGCCACGGTGCGCCACGGCAGCAAGTGGTCGGCCTGGGTCATGTAGCCGACACGGGTGTTGACGCCCTTGACCTCGGCGCCGTCGTAATGCACCTGGCCCTCCGTGGGGCCGAAGAGCCCGGCGGTCATGTTGAGCAAGGTGGACTTGCCGCACCCCGAAGGTCCGACCAGGGTGATGATTTCGCCCCGCTGAACTTCAAGCGTTACATTGCGCACGGCCACAAACTGGCGGCCCTCGACTTTGAAGCTTTTTTGCACCCCAGCGAAGCTGATAAAGGGTTTTGCACTCACCGCCCCTCCTCGTCCGGTAGGCCGGACTTGTTTGTTGTTGACGGGGTGAGGATGAACGGATGACAGATTTGCGGCGCACGGGATCGGGCCGAATCATGCGCGGGATCGGGACATCAAAAAAGTTGAAGCGGTATCAGCCGCGGCGCCACTCATCCGGCGACACGCCCAGCACCCGGCGAAACACATGGGCCAGGTGGGACGGTGATTCATAGCCGACGTTATTGGCAATCTCCAGCACCGACATGCGCGTGTGTCGCAACAAGGTCTGGGCGCGCTCCAGGCGCAGGCGCTGGACATACGCCAGCACCGTTTCGCCGGTGTGCAGTGCGAACAGCCGGGTCAGGTGGCGGCGCGACATATGAAACGTCTCGGCGATTTCATCCAGCCCCGGCGCATGTTCGAGATTGCCTTCCACGTACGCCTTGACGTCACGCACCAGCATGGCGCCGTGGCGCTCGGTAGAGGAGCGTTGCAGGCTCGGCTGGCTGAGGGAAATTGCCAGGCATTCAAGCAGCAGCAAGTGATCGGCCTGGGCCACCTGGCGGCGGCGGTCAACATACAGGTCGGGTTGGCTGAAGGCTTTTTTTGCCAGGAGCAAATGATGCAGCGGCGCGGAGGTTTGCCAGATGCCCAGGGTGGGCACGCGCAGCAGTCGGTTGGCGTCACCGGACAGGTCACGCAAGGCGTAGTGCATGTAGTCGGGGTCGACGTAGAACGCCACGTGGCCTTGGCTTGCGGTGAGAGACGAAGAGGAATGGCTGGATTGCGGCGGCACCAGGACGAACTGGCGGTCGATCACCGAGGTGGTGCGCCCGCTTTCTTCGTCCTTGAAACGCAACAGGCCATGCTCGGGCACCATCAGCATGAATTCATCATGGGCGTGAGCCCCGGTTTCATAGGCGCCGTTGGAGTTGAAGACGCTGTAGATTTCACGCATCGCCAGGCACTGCCAGTAGGTGTTGAACTACTGACACTAGCATGTTTGGTGCCAGCAAAGCATCGTGGCGAGGGAGCTTGCTCCCTCACCACATAAAGCACCTCACATCATGATCAAGCCAACGGTACCCGACGGGTAGAAATCGCCAGGCGACCTACACCAAAGCTCAACGCCGCACCCAAAAGCAACATCAACAAGGTGCTCCACGCCGCGCGGGACAGTTGCTTGGCCGCCACTTCACCGGCTTCACGGGCTTTCTGTTCAGCCTGTTGCTTGAGCTCGTCAACCTTCTGCACTGCTTGCTGGTAGGCCTGGGCATAGTTGTCGACGATCTGGGTGGCTTCAGCCTGGCTCTTGCCGGTACGGGCGGCAACGATGTTGACCAGCGCCTGCTTGTCCGCTGCGTTCAGCGCCGGCTCACCGGACGCCTTGACCCGTTCGAACCATTGCTTCAATTCATCGCCGGCCTGGGCGGGGTTGGTCGCCGCGTCGTTGGCCGATTGCTTGCCATCGGCAGTTGCCTGGTCGGCCTTCTGCTCAACGTTGGCAGGGTCCAATTCAGGCTTGCCGCTCTGCTTGAGCAACGTGTCGAGTTGGCCTTGCAAGCTGTTCCAGTCCAGGTTGATGCCCTGCTCGTTCAATTGTTGCTTGACGCTGTCACTGATGCCCGGCGCCACGGCGGCGATACCGCTGCCAGCAGCCGACAGGCCTTTGCCGACGACATTACCCGCCGCACCCACAACGCTGGTGGCCAGCGCGGCGAGCAACCAGGTGGCCAGCAAGGTGGTAATGGTCCAGCTCAACACACCATGCAGGCCGCCGCGATCCGGCGCGGTACGCCCGGCCACGAATGCACCGGCGCCGATTGCGAGCAAGGTGGACACAAACAGCCAGATACCGGCACCGGTGCCAAAACCGCTCAACGGGTTACCGGCTGCCATCGGGTTCACCGCACTGGCGCCAATCGCCGTGCCGAGTACGCTCAACACCAGGTACGTCACCAGGGCAATTGCACTGCCGGCCAATACCGAACCCCAGGAGACGCGAAACAGCGAGCGATGATTTTCATAGACAGTGGTCATGGTCGATCCTTTGAACAGTGAGTAGGCGGCCAGTGTGGCGAGGCACCTACCCTGCGGTCTCGGCACAATTGCACTAGGCGCGCTGGTGCATTCGCACCCTGCGGCGGGCAGTTTGTCTGCACTATCCTGAGCACCGGGTGTCGTACTCCCTATGCGTCTGACACCGCGCCTCCAGGGGCACAGGTGCCCTCAATATTGGAGAAACCATGAGCCAGGCCGTCCTCGCCAAAGAAACCAACCGCCGCCAACTGCAACAGATCATCTCCGGCTTGTCCGATGGCGTGATCCTTGCCGAGGTCGACCAGACCATCCTCTGGGCCAATGAGGCCGCCCTGCTGATGCATGGCGTGGAAAAAGTCGAGGCGCTGGGAGCCAACACCCAGGAATATGCCGCACGTTTTGCCCTGCGCTACCGCAACAACCACCCGCTGTTGCTGGAGAATTACCCGTTGAGCCGGGTGGCGAACGGTGAAGAATTCAGCGACGTGGTGGTGGAGGTCACCCCCACCGGCGACCAGGACAAGACCTGGGTGCATCGCCTGCGCAGCCTGGTGCTTGACGATGCAGCCGGTGAGCCGGAGTTGCTGGTGTTGATTTTGAGCGACGCCACCGAATGGGCCAGCGCCGAACAACGCTTCGAGAAAACCTTCAACGCCAACCCCGCACCGGCGGTGATCTGCCGCCTGAGCGACCTGCGCTATATCAAGGTCAACCAGGGCTTTTTGGAAATGACCGGCTACAACCGCGACCAGGTAATCGGCCGCTCGGTGTATGAGTTGGATGTGTTGGAGCAGGCCGAAAACCGCGAGCTGGCGATCCAGCGCCTGGCAGACGGTGCGACCATTCCGCAGATGCAAGCCGAACTGAAACTGCCCGAAGGCGGCAGCAAACTGGTGATTGTGGCCGGCCAGCCGCTGGACATGAACGAGGAAGACTGCATGCTGTTTTCCTTCACCGACCTGGAGCCCCGGCGCAAGGCCGAAACCGCCCTGCGCCAGAGCGAGGAACGCTTTGCCAAGTCATTTCGCCTGACGCCCGTGCCGACCCTGGTGTGCAACGCCGCCAACCGCCAGGTGGTGGACATCAACGAAGCCTTCATGACCATCACCGGCTACACCAGTGAAGAGCTGATCGGCAAGTCCATCGAAGACATCGACTTTATCGACAGCCCCCAGGCGAGCACGCAGTTGTTCACCACCCTGGAAAACGCCGGCAACCTTGACGGGCTCGACCTGAAGATCCGCAAGAAAGGCAACGAGGTGATCGACTGCGTGCTGTCTGCCGACACCGTCAGCATCCAGGACGTGCCCTGCTACCTGCTGGTGCTGATGAACATCACCGAACGCAAACGCTCCGAGCTGGAGCTGGTGGCGGCGATCGAGGAAGTGATGCAGGACGCCTCGTGGTTCAGCCAGACCCTGATTGAAAAACTCGCCAATGCCAAGAGCGTCAACAGCCCCAACGTGCCGAACATCTCCTTTACCGACCTCACCGCCCGCGAGCGCGATGTGCTGGGGCTGATTTGCGAAGGCCTGGCCGACAAGGAAATTGCCTCGCGCCTGAAGCTGGCGCCCAACACCGTGCGTAACCATGTGGCCACGGTGTACTCCAAGCTTGGGGTGCATAGCCGCAGCGCAGCCCTCGTGTGGGCCCGGGAGCGCGGGCTGTTTGCCGGTGAATTGCGAGTTAAAAAAACCAGATAGAGTGCAAATGCACTAGCGCGCCCGGTGCAAATTCGCCTTATTGCGCGCGGGTGCACTGCTTAACCTTGAAGGGTGGGCACAGGGCTTTGGGTCCTGTGCCGTGAGATCTCATGCCCTTCAAGGAATCCGTCATGAAAAGCGAACAAGTCAAAGGCGCCGTCGAAAAAGTGGCCGGCAAGGCTCAAGGTTTTCTGGGTGACCTGACCGGTGACGAACGCCTCCAGGCCGAAGGTGTGGCCCGTCAGGCCGCTGGCCAATTGCAGCAAACCTACGGTGACGCGCTGGACACCGTCGGTGATTTTGCCAAGCAAAAACCCCTGGCGACCGTTGCGCTTGTCGCCGGTGTCGGCCTGCTGCTGGGCCTCTTGCTGCGCCGGCGCTGAGGAGAGCTTCCATGTTTACGCTCTCTCAACTGCGCAACTGCATTGAAGAGGCCCTGTCGCCCCTGACCTGCGAGTTCACCCTGTGCCGCGATGCATCGTTGACCCTCAAAGTCTTCGACGCCGAAAGCGGCCGGGTGGACCTGGTGGTCACCGGGATCAGCGTCAACAAGCTGCAAACCCCGCAGGAAGTGGAAAAGATGGTCGACGAGTTGCGCTACGAGCTGCAGAGCAACACGGTTGGCAAGCTCACGCTGGATGACTTGCCTTCAACGACGCCCCGATAAAGTAGAACACGCCTCCCCCAACGATAAACGCTGCCAACATGTAGAACATGTAGTGGGCCGGCAGGCTGGCCAGCACCAGCCCGCACAACACCGGCCCCAGGGCGGCGCCGAGGTTGGAGAGGTTTTGCGCGCCGTAGTACATGCCTCGCAGGTGGTCTGGGGCGATGCGGTCGATAAACATGTACTCGGCCGGAAACACCACGATTTCGCCCACGGTGAAAATCGCCATCGCCAGGATCCACCACCACACGTTGCTCGCCAGGGCAAAACCGATCACCCCCAGCATGAACATACCCAGGCCGAAGATCAGCCATTGGCTCAGGTAGCGGTGGGAGATCCGCCGGCCAATCGCGTATTGCAGGGCGATCACCAACACGGCGTTGGTGGTGAGTACGGCACTGATGATGGTGTAGGTGTATTCGGCGGTGGTAGTGGTCACCAGATACTGCGAGAGGTACGCGGTGAACTGGCCGAACACCACCGCACTGAGCAGCCCGCCGACGGTAAAGCACACCAGCCGATGATCGCGTAGCAATACGCGGCCCACGGCGAGGAACGACACGGGCTTTTGCGTGGAGTCGACGGTGGCCAGCGCGCGGTCGCCCCAGCGCCAATACAGCACGAAAAATCCAAAGCCCAGGGCGGCCGACAGGACAAACGGCAAGCTGATATCGAGCTTGGCCACCAGCGCGCCAAAAAACGGCCCTACCGCATAACCGATATTGGTAAGGGTGTACTTGATGGAAAACGCTTCGCTTCGCGCATCTTCCGGCAACAGGCTGGCAAACCCGGACTTGATCGCAATATCGATCACCGCATACGCCAGGTTGATCAGGATCAGGCAGCTGTAGAACGACCAGATTTCCCGGGCCAGCACCGTGCCGATAAACCCCAGGGCAAACACCACGCTCAAGCTGAGGAACAGCCGATAGCTGTTGATGCGGTCTACCAGGAAGCCACCGTACACACTGAGCAGCGAACCGACGATCAACGAACTGCCGATTACCAGGCCGACCTGGCTGATGTCGAGGGAAAACTGGTGGGTGAGGTAAATGACCAGGTACGGAAACGTGATGGCTTTGGCCAGCGTGAGGATCAGCGTGGCCGACAACAGCAGGTTCACGGTACGTGGGTAATTTTTTAGCGTGGCAAGCATCCTGCTCTCATTCTTTTCAAGGTAAGGGGCCGTTGCAGCCCGCAAGCAGCTCTACCTTAACGCAAGATGAGACGGAATAAAGGCTATTTTATGCATTTATGCAAAAATCAAATGCAGTGGGATGAGGACGCAATTGCTCACCCCACTGCAGGCTTTATTTCTTAACCGGTGTGATGTCCAGAATCGTGCCGTTGGTGGTCTTGAGCAACACGTACTTGTCGTTTACACGAGCCCACTGGCTGTCCTCTTCTGGCTGTTTGAGGCCATGTTTTTTCCAGTCGGCGATGGCTGATTCCTTACGCATCAGGATGTCTGGCGCGCGGTCGCCCGTCTTGAGGTCGCGGGTATTGATATTCGAAGGCTGCACGGTGGTTTGCGCGGTATCAGCAGCCTGGACGGCAAGACTCGCGCCACACAGGCTCGCGGCAACCAGCAGGCAGGCAACAAGGGATTTGGACTTCATGGGCACTTCCTTCAATGAATAACGCGTAAACATTCCGACCGCAGCCGCGTGGAATCATTCAGCGTCGTGATGGAGGCGGCAGATGGATGGGCGGCCAGCGACCGGGTCGGCGATTAATCAGATAAGATTGGTTCTTTTTCCAGCCGCTCAGGAATTCCAATGACTGGTACCCACGTCATCATCATTTTCGTGACCGTTGTCACCTTGCTCGCGCTTTATGTATTCGGCACCTACAGGGAACTGGGGGCCCTGCTCGATCGCTGCAAAAAAGCCTTCGGCCAGTTCAAAGAGGCCGAGCAATACCTGGCGGCGGCGCAAAATGCCTCGTCACCCGCTGCGGAAATCGCCAGCCTGGAAAGCCGCGTCGCGTTCACCCGCCAGCTCTTCCACGACTCGGTTAACAACTACAACACCTACAAGCACAAATCGCCGACCTCGGTGGTGGCCGAGCTGCTCGGGCATCGTGATGATGTAAGCCTGTCGGGGTTTGAGGATAAGCCTACGGCCTGACCTGCCGACGCTCACATAGGTGCACGCTGACGTGTCGGCGTGCCCTGATGAAATACCATCTGCCACTGCCCACCGCTCTCGCGCCACACCGAACTGCGCAACGACTCCCCTGCTGCATTTGCATCCGTCGCCGCCCGTTGGCAGCGATACGTCACTAACGCCACGCCTTCGGCCAGCACCTTCAATGCAAAGTCACTGATGCTACGGGCTGAAAACACCTCATCCTGCAGCCCCTCGATCACCTCGGCCTTGCTGCCCCATACATTGCCACTGGCGCCAAATTCGACGAAATCATCCGCCAGCAGCACCGACAACCGCGTCGCATCTGCACGGGTGGTGCATTGGTGCAGCTGCTGTTCCAGGCCGCGTAAATGCTCTGATAACTCCATACCCATTGCCCTTGTGAAATTAATCCTGTAATTTTTCATGAAATTTCTTGATAAAAATTTCACGGGATCCCCATGGACAAGCAAGAAGAACTCGACGCGCTGGCGATCCTGATCCACGACCTGCGCAAGCACAAGAAGCTCACCCTGGCGCAACTCGCGCAAAAGATCGAGCGCTCCGTGGGTTTTCTCTCCCAGGTTGAACGCGGCCTCTCGCGCCCTACAGTGGCCGACCTGACCGCCATCAGCCACGCCCTCGGTGTGCCCACTACCTATTTCTACAGCCTGTCCAAACCCAAGGCGGTGAACTGGGTCACCCGCCCCAACGAGCGGCGCACGGTGTATTACGCCAACGGCATCACCGACATCCTGGTGTCGCCCAGCATGCACGGCGCGTTCTCGATGCTCGACAGCCTGCTGGCACCCGGCGCCAACAGCGGCGAACAGACCATGAGCGACCGCGCCGAACAGGCCGGTTATGTGCTGGAAGGCGAGTTGACGCTGTGGGTCGAGGGCGAGGCCGACTCGGTCACCTTGCACCCGGGCGACAGCTTCCACCTGGCCAGCTTTGCCCATTGCCGCTACGGCAACCTGACCGACCTGCCAGCCCGCGTGCTGTGGGTCTACAACTGAAGGCACACCAAGGAGCGTCACCCGTGAAAAGCCATTCCTCCACGCTGCTGGCCGAAGTCCGGACCTTTCGCCAGAACCATCCCGAGGTGCGCTACGTCGACTTGATTGCCCTGGATATTCCCGGGCATTTCTACGGCAAGCGCTACCCGGTGGAGATGCTGGAAAAGGTCGCCGCTGGCAGCCCGCTGAAGCTGCCGCAAAACGCGGTGCTGCTGGGTGCACAGGGCGGCCTGTTCAAGATCGGCGACTACTGCTTTCACGACGGCGACCCGGACGCCAACCGCCGCCTGGTGCCCGGCACCCTCAAGCCGGTGAGCTGGGAAGCGCAGCCGCTGGGGCAGATGCTGATCACCTCCGACGGCACCGAAGCGCCGATTGAATTCGAACCTCGGGAAGTGCTGGCCAAAGTGCTGGAGCGCCTGCACCGCAAGGGTATTCACCCAGTGGTCGCGTTTGAGCTGGAGTTCTACCTGTTCGATAAAAAGCTCAGTGGCGGCCTGCCGCAATTCGCCCGCGACCCGCTGAGTGATGACGCCGACGACCAGCCCAACCTGCACATCGAGCGCCTGTCGCGCTTCGCCCCGGTGCTGGATGACATGGTCGAGACTGCCAAGGCCCAGGGCATCGACATCACGGTAATCACCGCCGAACTGGGCCCTGGCCAGTTTGAAATCAATTTCGGCCACCTGGAAGACGGCCTGCGCGCCGCCGACTGGGCCGCCCTGTTCTGCCGCAGCACCCGTGGCGTGGCCCTCAAGCACGGCTATCGCGCCAGCTTCATGGCCAAGCCTTACCTGCACCATCCCGGCAGCGGCATGCACGTGCACGTCAGCCTGTACGATGCGGCGGGCAATAACCTGCTGGCGGCCCACCAGAAGCAACCGTTGCGCCACGCGGTGGCCGGTTGCCTGGAACTGCTGCCGCACTGCATGCCGATCTTCTCGCCCAACCACAACGCCTTCCGCCGCCTCGGCGGCACGGTCAATGCGGCCACCCGCGCGAGCTGGGGGTTTGAGGACCGCGACGCGTGCGTGCGAATCCCTGAATCGGACCCGCGCAACCTGCGCATCGAACATCGCCTGGCCAGCGCCGATGCCAACCCGTACCTGGTGTTGGCGGCAATTCTGGTGGGGCTTGAGCATGGCCTTGAGGCTGGCAAGGAACCCATCGCCCCGCTGAATGAAGACCGCAACAGCGGTGCGGATTTCCCCGTGGAAATGCTCGAAGCAGTGCGCGCCATGCAGCATCAGCCGACGTTGCGCGAAGGACTGGGCGCAGAGTTTGTCGACGTGTATTGCGAAAACAAACGCCAGGACCATCTGGCGTTCCAGCAGGAAATTCATGCGCGGGAATATCGCTGGTACCTCTAACCCCCCACCTCCTCCCGTAGCAGCTGTCGAGCCTGGGCGAGGCTGCGTTCGCGGTGTGTCTGATACACCGCTGACGCAGCCTCGCCCAGGCTCGACAGCTGCTACGACGTGGGGCGTGCGATATCAGGTTTTGCATGTAATCTGATGGCCAACTTCATCTGCGGACTTGCCCATGACCGAACAAAGCGCCCCGGCCCTGAAGGAAATCTTCAACGCCGAACGCCTGCAGCACATCGCTACCGAAATGAGCGCGGTGTACCCGGCGTTCGACGCCAAGGGGTTTCTCAAGCACGCCAAGGCCGGGCTGGCGGACCTCTCGGTGATGCAGCGCATGGCCCGGGTCAGCGAAAGCCTGCATGCCGTGATCCCGCTGGATTATCCGCAAACCCTCAAGTTGCTGTACGCCCTGGCGCCCCGGCTGAACAGCGCCTTTGTCAGCCTGTTCCTGCCCCACTACGTCGCCAGCTACGGCGGCGAAGACTTCAAGCGCTCCATGGCCGCGCTCAAGTATTTCACCACGTTCGGCTCGGCCGAGTTTGCCGTACGGCATTTTTTGCTCAGGGATTTCGAGCGCACCCTGGCGGTGATGCAACAGTGGTCGCTGGATGACAACGAACACGTCAGGCGACTTGCCAGTGAAGGTTCACGGCCAAGGTTGCCGTGGTCGTTTCGCCTGGCCGAGGTGCAGGCAGACCCGAACCTGTGTGCGTCGATCCTCGACAACCTCAAGGCCGACAGCAGCCTGTACGTGCGCAAGTCGGTGGCCAACCACCTTAACGACATCACCAAGGACCACCCGGATTGGGTGCTGGGCTTGATCGAAGGCTGGTCGCTGGATAATCCCCACACGGCGTGGATCGCCCGTCATGCGTTGCGCAGCCTGATCAAGCAAGGCAACACCCGGGCATTGACGATCATGGGTGCGGGGGCCAGGGCCGAGGTGAAGATTCATCAACTCAAGGTCGAGCCGGCGGTGATTAACCTGGGGGAACGGATCAACCTGTCGTTCAGCCTGGAATCGATGGCCGGTACCTCGCAGAAATTGGTGGTCGACTACGCCATCGACTATGTGAAAAGCGCCGGACACAGTGCGTCCAAGGTGTTCAAGCTCAAGGCGTTTACCCTGGGTGCCGGGGAACATCACGCGATTAGTCGTGGCCAACATATTCGTGAACTGACCACGCGCAAGCACTATCCCGGCAAGCACGCGGTGCATGTATTGGTGAATGGGGAGCGGTTGGGCAGTGTTGAGTTTGAGCTGCTGAACTGACGAAGTTCTCCACAACAAAACCTATCAACTGTGGGAGCAGGCAAGCCAGCTCCCACAGTTGTTTATCCAGTTTCGCCAGCTAGGACTCGCCCAGCAACAGCTTCTGCTCCCGCGCGCACAACTCCACCAGGTAATCCCACAACACCCGCAACCGCACCGACTTGTGCAACTCGCGCCGGGAGCTGATCCAGTAGCTGCGCTGGATGCTCTCCCCCGGCAGCAACGGCACCAGGTCCGGGTCGCTCGCCGCCATGAAGCACGGCAACACCGCAATCCCCAGCCCCGAACGCGCCGCCTGGTGCTGCGCGATCACGCTGGTGCTGTGGAACACCACCTTGGGGTTGCGACAAAAGCTGCTGAGGAATTTCAGTTCCTGGCTGAAGAGTAAATCGTCCACGTAATCGATCCACGCGTGTACCGCCAGGTCCTCGCGTTTTTCAATCGGTGGCGTACGGTCCAGGTAGCTGCGGCTGGCGTAGAGGGCCAGGCGGTAGTCGGTGAGTTTGCGGGTCACCAGTTGGTCGACGCTGGGGCGCTCGAGGTGGATGCTGATTTCCGCTTCGCGGTTGAGGATGCTGACAAAACGCGGCACTGCCAGCAGTTCCACTTCCAGGCCCGGGTAACGCTCGAACAGGCCGCCCATGCGACTGGCCAAGAACATCACGCCCAAGCCTTCGGCCACGCCCAGGCGGATCTTGCCCAGGGGCGCGGCGGAATGGGTGAGTTCTTCTTCGGCCAGCAGTGCCACGTTCTCCATGGCCTCGGCGTGTTTGAGCAGGGCTTCGCCGGAAGGCGTGAGTTCGTAACCCTGGGCGTGCTGCACAAACAGCGCGGTGCCGAGGCTTTTCTCGATGGCCTCGATGTGCCGCGCCACGGTGGCGTGCGTGGTTTTCAGGCGTTGCGCCGCCGTGAGCAGGCGTCCGCTACGCTGTAACTCAAGAAAGAACCGCAGATCATTCCAGTCGAACATGCCACCTCCAGGAAGTGCTGTCTAAAAACGCACAGCAGCTGGGTAAAAACTAACATTTTTAAGACGAAAACTAACAACTAGGATGGAACCAATAAGAAAAACAAGCGAGGCCTCAGATGCCCATTGCAGCTGCTGAATACGATTACGTGGTAGTAGGCGCCGGCCCCGCAGGCTGCCTGCTGGCCAATCGACTGTCCGCCAACCCTGCCCATCGCGTATTGCTGCTTGAAGCCGGCGGTCGCGATAACTACCCCTGGATCCATATTCCCGTCGGCTACCTGTTCTGCATCGGCAACCCGCGCACCGACTGGTGCTTCAAGACCGAAGCCCAGGAAGGCCTGCAAGGCCGAGCGTTGAGCTATCCGCGGGGCAAGGTGCTCGGCGGTTGTTCGTCGATCAACGGCATGATCTACATGCGTGGCCAGGCGCGGGACTACGATGGCTGGGCCGAGGACAATCCCGGCTGGGCCTGGAAGGATGTGCTGCCCCTGTTCAAACAGAGCGAAAACCATTTTGCCGGCGCTACGGATTTTCACAGCGACGGCGGCGAATGGCGGGTGGAGCAGCAGCGTTTGCACTGGCCGATCCTCGATGCCTTTCGCGATGCGGCGCAGCAAAGCGGAATAGACAGCATCAGCGACTTCAACCAGGGCGACAACGAAGGCTGCGGCTATTTCCAGGTCAATCAGAAAGCCGGGGTGCGCTGGAATGCGGCCAAGGCATTTCTCAAGCCGATCCGCCAACGGCCCAACCTGACGGTGATGACTGAAGTTGAAGTCGACCGCGTACTGCTGGAGAACGGCCGTGCGTCGGCGGTAGTGGGTCGCCAGCAAGGCCAACACGTCACTTGGCGGGCGCGCAAGGAAATCATCCTGTGCGCAGGCTCCGTGGGTTCGCCCGGCATCCTGCAACGCTCCGGCATCGGCCCTTCCAGTGTGCTCAAGCCGTTGGGGATCGAGGTGCTGCACGAGCTGCCCGGGGTTGGCGGCAACCTGCAGGACCACCTGCAACTGCGCCTGATCTACAAGCTGGAAAATGCCCGCACCCTGAACCAGATCGCTGGCACCGTGTGGGGCAAGATGGGCATGGGCCTGCGCTATCTGTATGACCGCAGCGGCCCGCTGTCGATGGCGCCCAGCCAACTGGGCGCGTTTGCCCGCTCCGGGCCGGAACAGACGTCGGCCAACCTTGAATACCATGTACAGCCGCTGTCCCTGGAGCGCTTCGGTGAACCGCTGCACGCGTTCCCGGCGTTCACCGCCTCGGTGTGTGACCTGCGCCCGCAAAGCCGTGGCCGCATCGACATTCGCTCGGCCAACCCGGCAGACGCGCCGCTGATCCGCCCCAACTACCTCAGCCACCCGGAAGACCTGCGCGTGGCCGCCGACGCGATTCGCCTGACCCGGCGTATCGTCTCGGCGCCGGCCCTGCAGCAGTTCAACCCGGTGGAATACTTGCCTGGCGCAGAATTGCAAACGGACGAACAACTGCAGGAGGCCGCCGCGCGCATCGGCACGACGATTTTCCATCCGGTGGGCACCTGCCGCATGGGCAGCGACAAGGACGCGGTGGTCGACGCACAACTGCGGGTGCACGGCGTTCCCGGCCTGCGCATCGCCGACGCATCGGTCATGCCACGCATTACTTCAGGCAACACCTGCTCCCCCACGCTGATGATCGCGGAAAAAGCCGCGCAGCTAATCCTTTCGCCGAACACAAGGAGCCTCGCCCCGGAGAAAGAACTGACTTTACCGGCTTGACCTGTAGGAGCCCGGCTTGCCGGCGATGGCGCTCTCAAGCTGTGCACAACACTTGAAAACGCCATCGCTGGCAAGCCGGCTCCTACAGGGGAACAGCGGCGCCGATTCGGCGCCGACAGTGGAACAACAATAAATAATCACTGTGAGGGCTACCCAATGTCAGAACACGCTCAACCCCTGGACCCGGCGCTCGGCGCACGCTCGAGCAACGACACGCAGAAAGTCATCTTCGCCTCCTCCCTCGGAACGGTGTTCGAGTGGTATGACTTCTTCCTCTACGGCGCACTCGCGGCGGTGATCAGCAAGCAGTTCTTTGCCGGCGTCAACGACACCACGGCCTTCATCTTTGCCCTGATGGCCTTCGCCGCCGGTTTTGTAGTGCGCCCGTTCGGCGCGCTGGTGTTCGGCCGGCTGGGTGACATGATCGGGCGCAAGTACACCTTTCTCGCCACCATCATCTTGATGGGCCTGGCGACTTTCTGTGTGGGGCTGCTGCCGACCTATTCGAGCATCGGCATTGCCGCACCGATCATCCTCGTGGCGCTGCGCATGCTCCAGGGCCTGGCGCTGGGCGGCGAGTACGGCGGCGCAGCCACTTACGTGGCCGAACATGCCCCGGCGGGCAAGCGCGGCTTCCACACCAGCTGGATTCAATCCACCGCCACCCTCGGCCTGCTGCTGTCGCTGCTGGTGGTGCTGGCGTGCCGTTACTTCACCGGGGACCAGTTCGAAGTGTGGGGCTGGCGCCTGCCGTTCCTGCTGTCGATCGTGCTGCTGGGCATTTCCACATGGATCCGCATGAGCCTGCACGAGTCGCCGGCGTTCCTGAAAATGAAAGAGGAAGGCAAGGCCAGCAAGGCGCCGATCCGCGAGTCGTTCGGCAAATGGGAAAACCTCAAGATCGTGCTGATTGCGCTGTTCAGCATCAACGCCGGGCAAGCAGTGACGTTCTATGCGGCGCAGTTTTATGTGCTGTTCTTCCTCACCCAGTTTTTGAAGATGGACCCGGCACTGGCCAACATGTTGCTGATCATCAGCGTAGTGATTGGCGCGCCGTTCTTTATCTTCTTTGGCTGGCTGTCGGACAAATTGGGGCGCAAGCCGGTGCTGATGGTTGGCCTGCTGCTGGCCACTGCGTTGTACTTCCCGATCTTCAAGGGCCTGGCGCACTACACCAACCCGGCGATGGACCATGCGAGCCGCCAGTCGCCGATCACCGTTTTGGCTGACCCGGCCACCTGCACCTTCCAGTTCGACCCGGTGGGCAAGGCGCGTTTTGACAGCCCATGCGACAAGGTCAAGACCTTCCTGGTGAAACAGGGCCTGCCCTACCAAAGTGCAGCCGCCCCGGCCGGCAGTGCGGTGCAGGTGAGCGTAGGCGATGTGCAGATCAACGGTTACGACGAAGCTGCGCTGAAAGGTGCGGTTACGCTGGCGGGGTACCCGCAGTCGGCTGACGTGGCGCAGGTCAACAAAACCATGGTGGTGGTGCTGATCGTGGCGCTGATTTTGATCGCCGCGATGTGCTACGGCCCGCTGGCGGCGCTGATGGTGGAGTTGTTCCCGACGCGCATCCGCTACACCTCGCTGTCGCTGCCTTACCACATTGGCAATGGCTGGTTCGGTGGCTTCCTGCCGACGGTGTCGTTTGCGCTGGTGGTGTACACCGGCGATATCTTCTATGGCCTGTGGTACCCGGTGGTCATTACCGGGGTGAGCCTGATTGTGGGGCTGATTTGCCTGAAAGAGACCAAGAACGTGGACATCGACAAGAACTGAAGCTGACACCGCTGCCGGTCGCCCGACCGGCAGCGCAACCTTTTGCTGTACATCCATACAGATAAAGGTTGATCAATTCCCTTCTGTTGCGCATCCTGCTCCCCATTCAATTGTGTAGCGAATGTGGTGACCATGCGGCTGTTCCTCTGTGAAAAACCGTCCCAGGCCAAGGATATCGCCGCCGTACTCGGCGCGACCCGGCGTGGCGACGGTTGTTGGCTGGGGCCAGGCGTGACGGTGACCTGGTGCATCGGCCACCTGCTGGAGACCGCCCCGCCCGACAGCTACGACGCCAAGTACAAGCGATGGGTGCTGGCCGACCTGCCGATCATCCCGGAAAAATGGAAGATGCTGGTCAAGCCCAAGACCGCCAGCCAGTTCAAGGCAGTCAAGCGCCTGCTGGGGGAAGCCCAGGAACTGGTGATCGCCACCGATGCCGACCGTGAGGGCGAGATGATCGCCCGGGAGCTGGTGGAGCATTGCCGTTATCGCGGGCCCATTCAGCGGCTATGGTTATCGGCACTCGATGACGCGTCGATCCGCAAGGCCCTGGCCTCATTGAAGCCCGGTGCAGAAACCTTCAGCCTCTACCATTCGGCCCTTGGCCGCTCCCGCGCAGACTGGTTGATCGGCATGAACATGAGCCGCCTGTTTACCCTGCTGGGCCAGCAGTCCGGCTATCAGGGCGTGTTGCCGGTCGGCCGTGTGCAAACCCCTACCCTGCGCCTGGTGGTAGACCGTGACCGCAGCATTGCCGACTTCGTGCCTATCGCCTACTGGGCCATCGATGTGGACCTGCGCCACGACCACATTACCTTCACCGCACAGTGGCGCGCGACCGAAGATGCTTGTGACGATCAGGGCCGTTGCCTCAACCAGCAGCTTGCCCGGGACGCGGCCAATGCCATGAGCAACGCCGCCAGTGCGCGGCTGGTGAAGTTGCGCACCGAACGCATGCGCGAAGTGGCCCCACTGCCCTTCGACCTCGGCACGTTGCAGGAAATCTGCTCGAAAAAACTCGGCCTCGGCGCCCAGGAAACCCTGGATGTTGCCCAGTCACTCTACGAAACCCACAAAGTCATCACTTACCCGCGCAGCGATTGCGGTTACCTGCCACTGAGCCAGCACAGCGACGCGCCGAAAATCCTCGCGGCGCTGGGGCGGGCCGACCCGGCCGTAAATGAACTGATGCCCCACATCGATCCAAAGCGCCGCTCCCGGGCCTGGAACGACGCCAAAGTCAGCGCACACCACGGAATCATTCCCACCGGCGCCGGCAAGGACCTCGGGCAACTGACGGGCAAGCATCGCGCCGTGTACACGCTGATTCGTGCCCGCTACCTCGCGCAGTTCCTGCCCAACCATGAGTACGACCGCACCCAGGCAGATTTCGACTGTGCCGGTGAAGCCTTGCGGGCTGTCGGCAAGGTCATCGTGGAGGCTGGCTGGAAACGCGCATTGCCGCAAGCGCTGGCGCCGGCCACGGGCCGTGAAGCGCCTGCGCCACAGTCCTTGCCAAAACTGGTCCAAGGACAGGACTACGCCGTGGCCAAGGTCAACCTCAAGGACCTATGGACCCAGCCGCCCAAGCCCTTCACCGAAGGCGACCTGATCAAGGCGATGAAAAACGTCGCCAAGCTGGTAGAAGACCCGCTACTCAAGCAAAAACTCAAGGACACCACCGGGATCGGCACCGAAGCCACCCGCGCCGGGATTATCCAGGGCCTGCTCGATCGGGGTTACCTGGTAAAAAACGGCAAGGCACTCTCGGCAACGCCTGCTGCGTTCAGCCTGATCGACGCGGTGCCCAGGGCAATCGCCGATCCTGGCACCACGGCCATTTGGGAACAGGCGCTGGACATGGTGCAAAGCGGTGAGATGAGCCTGGAAGAGTTTGTCGCCAAACAAGCGGCCTGGATGAGCAAACAGGTGACCCGCTGCACCGGCATGCGCCTGACCATCAGCGGCCCGGCCAGCCCGGCGGGACGAGGCGCCGCCCCCTGGAAAAACAAACGCAAACCCGCCAAACGCAAGACGGCCGCCAGCCCGAAACGCACAGCAAAACCGGCAAGCAAGGGCTAAAACGCACTAAAAATCGCGACAATGACGTTTTTCGACGGGATATACGCCGCTTTGGACCTTGCCCTGCTGCAGGCGGTCTAGGATTCTGTAGGGACTGCTAACCTCCCAACAATAACAACACCGGAGTGGCCTCCATGAAAACCGTTGCCCAAGTGCTGAAGTCCAAAGACCAGCAAAACCAGCAAGTCCACACCATCCCCCACGACCATACGGTATTTGAGGCGCTTATCGTGATGGCGTCGAAAAACGTCGGGGCGTTGCCCGTCCTCCAAGATGGAAAGGTGGTGGGCATCATCAGTGAACGGGACTATGCCCGTAAGGTAATCCTCCACGGATTATCCTCGGTGGCGACCAAAGCCCACGAGATCATGAACTCACCGGTGATCACCGTCGACACCCACCAGACCGTCGAGACCTGCATGAATATCATGACCGACCGGCATCTACGGCACCTGCCCGTGGTAGAAAACGGCGAGCTCCTGGGCCTGCTGTCCATCGGCGACCTGGTCAAGGAAGCGATAGCCGAACAGGCCGACTTGATCAAACAGCTGGAGCAGTACATTCGCGGCGAATAATCATTGGGGGCCCCATGCTCGATACCCTGCAACATCCGGTCGATGACTACCTCGACAGCCTGTACCGGGCCATGGCCGAACGGCGCTTTCTGGTGCTGACCGGTGCCGGTATCAGCACCTCGTCGGGGATCCCCGATTACCGGGACAGCGAAGGTGTGCGCCGGGGCAAGGCGCCGATGATGTACCAGGAGTTCCTGGCAACCCCACAGGCCCGCCGCCGCTACTGGGCGCGGGCGATGCTTGGTTGGCCGAGGGTGCGTATCGCGCAGCCGAACCCGGCGCATATCGCCCTGGCCACCTTGCAGCAGCGCCAGCGTATTACCGGGTTGATTACCCAGAACGTCGACACCCTGCACGACCAGGCCGGCAGCCAGGGTGTGATCGAACTCCACGGCAGCCTGCACCGGGTGCTTTGCCTGGATTGCCAGCAGACCAGCGAGCGGGACCAGATCCAGCGCCAAATGGAGGCCGAGAATCCGTACCTGGCGGGTGTGGATGCGGTTCAGGCACCTGACGGCGACACCCTGCTGGACCCGGCCTTTGAAGAACGCTTCCAGGTGCCCCGTTGCCCGCATTGCGGTGGGCAACGGTTGAAGCCGGACGTGGTGTTTTTTGGTGAAAACGTCGCCCAGGGTACAGCCGCCAAGGCGATGGCAGCCGTAAACGGCGCTGAAGGATTGCTGGTGGTGGGATCGTCGCTGATGGCTTATTCGGCGTTTCGGTTGTGCAAGGCGATGGTCGAACAGGGCAAGCCTGTGATTGCCATCAATCTGGGCAAGACTCGGGGTGATGAGTTGCTGCAACTCAAGATCGAAGCCTCCTGCGAGCGCTTGTTGCCGTTGCTGGTAGAACGACTGGGGTAAAGCCAACCGTGTGGTGAGGGGGCTTGTCCCCCGCTGGAGTGCGCAGCGCTCCCGCTTTTCCTGGGGCCGCTACGCAGCCCAACGGGGGACAAGCCCCCTCACCACAGACAAGCCCTCTCACCACAGAAAGCCCCCTCACCACAGACAAGCCCCCTCCCCCGAAAAGAGCCACCAAACCGCAGACTAACCCGCACGAAAAATGACGCCCAAGTCACGCTTTCCGGCTTCACCCCCGCCCCACAAGGATTTATGTAGTGCTTGAAAATAATCACTACATAATCGTTGACGTAACCATTTTGTAATTGCATGATTCAAGCGTCTCCCGGATCGGGAGCGTTGGTAACACGCGTTTTGAACAACCTCGTCTGACCGCCGAGCTGTTTTTTCCGGATGTGCACTGCCCACAAGGCAGATTGATGAAGCTGACTGGCCCGAAAGGATCGGTACAAGGAGCTCAAACGCTGCTTGTCTTCGTTATGAAACCATTGCGTAGCAGGTCATCAGCAAGACTACATGCATCAGGTTCAAGACCCTGCCCGTATTCGGCAGACAGTCGCTGACGCCCGGTTTTCTGAGCCGGAGATAACTTAGTAGTGTTAACGGATCAACTAAAGATCGCCAACTGGTCAAGGGGCTTACACATGAATCTGAACAACCAACCCACTATCGATGAATTGGCTGAGATGTTCGCAGCGCAGAAGGACACACTCGACGACCATATCCTCTGGATTGGTAAATCGGGCCAGGTCCATATTGACTGCCTGGCGCCCCATACCGTGGAAGAAGAGTTCGACAGGAATCACCGTGAGCTCGCCGCGCGCCTGAAGATGTACCGCCGTGGCCAGGGTTATGTTGGCAAGAAAGCCGCCGCCGATCGCAACTTTATCGAGCAGGTCTTTCATACACTTAATACCGAGTGGCAGCACCTCAAAGGCCATTCGCAAGTTAAAGTGATCGACAGATACTGCTGATAGCTACGCACGTATTACTTAAGCCTGCTCGCTTAAACGAGCAGGCTTTTTTATTGCCGACGGTTATTGCAACAAGGCCGGAAAACGCCCTTTCCCCGCTTCGTCGCGAAAGATATCAAACATGGCCTGGGCCGCCGCCGAGAGTTCGTGCCCCGGTTTGGTCAATACACCTATCGGCCGTTCAATCACCGGATCGCGCAAGGTGATGCAGTGGGCGCCTGCTTCCTGCATTTGGCGCGCGCATAACGCCGGCACCGCACTCACGCCCAAGCCGCTGGCAACCATCTTGCCCACTGTCGCCAATTGATGACTCTCCAGCGCCACGGGCAGCTTCATGTCCAGTGCCTTAAGGTGATCTTCCAACATCACCCGCACGGTGGACGGTCGCTGCAAGGTGATAAAGGGCTGTTCCAACAGAGTGTGCCAGGCGATATCTGACTTGCGCGCCAAAGGAGAATCACCGGGTACGACCGCCACAAAGCGGTCCACATACAGCGGCGTAAACACCAGTGACGAGCTTTCCGATGGCTCAAACGCCACGCCCAGCTCCACCTGGCGGTCCCGGACCATTTCCAGCACCTGTTCGTTGATCACATCATTGACCGTCACGTTGACCTGGGGATAGCGCGCGCGAAAAATCTTCAGGATCGGCGGCAGTAAATTACCGGCAAACGACGGCATGGCCGCAACCGTCACCCTCCCGCGCTGCAAGGTGAAACGCTGGCGCAACTCATCCTCGGCGTTGTCCCAATCGGCGATCAGGCGCCGGGCCAGGGGCAGCAGGGATTCACCTTCGGGGGTCAACGCAACATTGCGAGTATTGCGGCTGAACAGGCGCCCGCCCAGACCTTCTTCCAGCCCCTTGATGGTCAGGCTCAACGCCGACTGGGAAAGGTGCAGGCGCTCGCAGGCCGCCGCAAAGCTGAGGGTCTGGGCCACGGCAAGAAAGGCGCGCATCTGTTTAACTGTCAAAAAGCGTCTCCCGATGGCTGGCAACTATGCTGTTTTTTAAATCAATCAACCTTAAAAAACAACTTAACAAATCAATCCGTCGGCGCAACACTCGGTTCATATGGCTGGCCCACAAACAATAAAAGAGGTGCATATGGCAGGTTTTGATAAACGCGTAGCGTCCTATGAAGAGGCGCTGGCAGGCCTGGAAGACGGCATGACGGTGCTGGCCGGTGGCTTTGGCCTGTGCGGCATCCCGGAAAACCTAATCGCCGAAATCAAGCGTAAAGGCACCCGCGACCTGACCGTGGTCTCCAACAACTGCGGCGTCGACGGCTTCGGCCTGGGCCTGCTGCTGGAAGGCAAGCAGATCAGCAAGGTCTTTGCGTCCTACGTCGGTGAAAACGCCCTGTTCGAGAAGCAACTGCTCAGCGGCGAAATCGAAGTGGTCCTGACGCCCCAAGGCACCCTCGCCGAAAAACTGCGCGCAGGCGGTGCCGGCATCCCGGCCTTCTTCACCGCCACCGGCGTCGGCACCCCCGTCGCCGAAGGCAAGGAAACCCGTGAGTTCAACGGTCGCCCGTACCTGATGGAAGAATCCATCACTGGCGACTTTGCCATCGTCAAAGGCTGGAAAGCCGACCACTTCGGCAACGTGATCTACCGCCACACCGCCCAGAACTTCAACCCGCTGGCCGCCACCGCCGGCAAAATCACCGTGGTCGAAGTCGAAGAAATCGTCGAACCGGGCGAGCTGGACCCGGCGCATATCCACACCCCAGGGATCTACGTCGACCGGGTCATTTGCGGCACCTTCGAGAAGCGTATCGAACAGCGCACGCTCCGCAAATAACCCACCAGCCCAATAACAAGGAGACAAAAAATGGCGCTTACCCGCGAACAAATGGCTCAACGCGTTGCCCGCGAAATGCAGGATGGTTTCTACGTGAACCTCGGCATCGGCATCCCGACCCTGGTGGCCAACTACATCCCCGAAGGCATGGAAGTGATGCTCCAATCGGAAAACGGCCTGCTGGGCATGGGGCCGTTCCCGACCGAAGAAACCATCGACGCCGACATGATCAACGCCGGCAAGCAGACCGTCACCGCGCGCATTGGCGCATCGATCTTCTCCTCGGCCGAGTCCTTCGCGATGATTCGTGGCGGCCACGTCGACCTGACCGTGCTCGGCGCGTTTGAAGTCGACGTACAGGGCAACATTGCCTCGTGGATGATCCCCGGCAAGCTGGTCAAGGGTATGGGCGGCGCGATGGATCTGGTGGCCTGTGCCGAGAACATCATCGTGATCATGACCCATGCCTCCAAGGACGGTGAATCCAAGTTACTGAGCCAATGCAGCCTGCCGCTCACCGGCGCCAACTGCATCAAGCGTGTGCTGACGGACCTGGCCTACCTGGAAATCGAAAATGGCGCTTTTGTCCTCAAGGAACGCGCACCTGGCGTCAGTGTTGAAGAGATCGTCAGCAAGACAGCCGGTAAACTGATCGTCCCGGACCACGTTCCAGAAATGCACTTCCAGTGAGGACAGATTCCATGCAAGACGTCGTGATTGTTGCTGCCACCCGCACCGCCGTGGGCAGCTTCCAAGGTTCGCTGGCGAGCATCCCCGCCCCGGAGCTGGGGGCTGCGGTGATCCGTCGCCTGCTGGAGCAAACCGGCATCGACCCTGCGCTGGTGGATGAAGTGATCCTTGGCCAGGTGCTCACCGCCGGCAGCGGCCAGAACCCGGCTCGCCAGGCCTCCATTCTTGCTGGCCTGCCCCACGCCGTACCGGCCATGACCCTGAACAAGGTCTGCGGCTCGGGCCTCAAGGCGCTGCACCTCGGCGCGCAAGCGATCCGTTGCGGCGACGCGCAGGTGATCATCGCCGGTGGCATGGAAAACATGAGCCTGGCACCCTACGTATTGCCGGCCGCCCGTACCGGCCTGCGCATGGGCCACGCGAAGATGCTCGACAGCATGATCACCGACGGCCTGTGGGATGCGTTCAACGACTACCACATGGGCATCACCGCCGAGAATCTGGTGGACAAGTACGGCATCAGCCGTGAAGCCCAGGACGCCTTCGCCGCCGCCTCCCAGCAGAAAGCCACGGCGGCCATTGAAGCCGGGCGTTTCAGCGACGAGATCACACCGATCCTGATTCCCCAGCGCAAGGGCGACCCGATTGCCTTTGCGGTGGATGAACAGCCACGCGCCGGCACCACCGCCGAGTCACTGGCCAAGCTCAAGCCGGCCTTCAAGAAAGACGGCAGCGTCACCGCTGGCAATGCATCGAGCCTCAACGATGGCGCCGCTGCGGTGCTGCTGATGAGCGCCGATAAAGCCAAGGCACTTGGCTTGCCAGTGCTGGCCCGCATCGCCAGCTACGCCAACGCCGGCGTCGACCCGGCGATCATGGGCATTGGCCCGGTATCGGCCACCCGCCGCTGCCTGGACAAGGCCGGCTGGAGCCTGGGCGACCTGGACCTGATCGAAGCCAACGAAGCCTTTGCCGCGCAGTCGCTGGCGGTGGGTAAAGAACTGGAATGGGATGCGGCCAAGGTCAACGTCAACGGCGGCGCGATTGCCATCGGCCACCCGATTGGCGCGTCAGGCTGCCGCGTGCTGGTGACCTTGCTGCATGAAATGATCAAGCGGGATGCCAAGAAAGGCTTGGCCACCCTGTGCATCGGTGGCGGTCAGGGTGTAGCACTGGCGCTCGAACGCGGCTGATTTCCAAGCCCATGATGAAAAGGCTCGGCCTGTGGTGAGGAGGCTTGTCCCCCGTTGGGCTGCGTAGCAGCCCCAATAAATTGACCTCGGTGTTTGAGGTAGAACTCATCGCAGGTTTTTGGGGGCCGCTGCGCAGCCCAACGGGGGGCAAGCCCCCTAACTACAGGCTGCGAGCGGTCAGTCCCGCGCCTGGGGCACCGCAAATACTGCATTGGCCCGCACCACCACCTTCTCTCCAACCTGCACGCTGACCGTGGCAAATGCCATCTGCCGACCGCGTTTGTGGTGCTCCAGCCGCACCTCGATCCACTCCCCCACCTGCACTGCCCCGAGATAATCCAGGGTCATGCTCGCCGTGATCAACGGCAGCGGCGGTTCACTGGAAAACGCCATGGCGTAGCCCATGCCCACATCCGCCAGCGTGGCCAATACGCCGCCATGCACGGTGCCGCGCCCGTTGGCATGGCGGTTGTCGGCGCGCAGGCCGATCTCCAGTTGCAAGCCTTCGCCACGGCAATACACCGGACCAAGCAGGTCCAGCAGCGGGCTGCTGCGCGACAAACGAGTGAAGCCTTCGGGGACGGCGAGAGTGCTCATAAAGTGGCCTTCCGTGTGATGAGCCATGGGTGTAACGCAGCCAGCGGCCGGCAACCATCATCATCAACCTGGTAAATCCCGTGGGATAAGCCTCCAGGAACGTGCCCGCGCATCCAGAAACTTTTTGTAATAACTCCTTCATCTTTCTGCCTGCCCTGTCGATATAGGTCAGCTGCACGGCAGGGTCGCAACCTGACCAACACGTCCTGATGGCCCCCTCCCGCCTAAAAACTCTTAATCGCATGGATGTCGCAATGTTGAATTCGGCTGCAAAGATGTTGGGTAATGTGAGCGTCAGGGCGAAATTGACCTTGGGTTTTGCACTCGTATTGATACTGACTGTGTTGATTGCAATCACCGGCTGGACTGGGCTGGGCAACCTTGGCGTGCGGGGGGTAAAGCTCAGCACGATCGCCAAGCTCAATGATGACTCCCGCGACGTGCGCATCGCTCGCTTGAGTTACACGCTCAAGCCCGAAGCCTTGAATGCCGCGGCGGTGGTAAAAGTCCTGGATGACCTGGATCGTCGAATCGGCTTGGTCGACGCGATGCTCAAGGCTCCCGAAGACCAGCGCTGGATTCAACAGGGCCAGGCTGCAATCAGAAACTATCGCGCGCACTTCCAGAACTTCGCCAGCGCCACCGATGCCCACGACGAGGATAAATCCAGGCAGGCCCAGGCAGCCTTGAACGCCGACATCGCGAGCCTGTTTGAAGCCTGCAAGCAACTGTCAGACACGCAAACCGAGAAACGCGACCAGGAAGTAAAAGTCGCCGGGCAACTGTTGTTCGGCGCCTCGGCCCTGGCGCTGGTGATCGGCATCCTGGCCGCCTGGATCATTACCCGGTTGATCGTCACGCCGTTGATGGAAACCCTGAAAAACGCCGAACGGGTGGCCTCGGGTGATTTGAGCCAGGACATCCACGTGTCCCGGCGCGACGAGTTGGGGCTGTTGCAGGCCAGCATGCAGCGCATGACACTGAACCTGCGCCGCTTGATCGGCGAGTTGCGTGACGGTGTGGTGCAGATCGCCAGCGCAGCCGAGGAATTATCGGCCGTCACCGAGCAAACCAGTGCCGGCGTCAACAGCCAGAAGGTCGAGACCGATCAGGTGGCGACCGCGATGAACGAGATGACGGCGACCGTGCAGGAAGTCGCACGCAGCGCCGAGCAGGCGTCCAGCGCCGAGCAGGCGTCCAGCGCCGCCGTGAACGCCGGCCACGAAGCGCGGGCCAGTGACCAGGTGGTCAATCAGGCGATTGAGCAGATCAGCCGGCTGGCCACTGAGGTCGGGCATTCGACCGAGGCCATGGACGGACTCAAGCGCGAAAGCGCCAAGATCGGCACCGTACTGGATGTGATCAAGTCGGTGGCCCAGCAAACCAACCTGCTGGCGTTGAACGCCGCGATCGAAGCCGCCCGTGCGGGCGAAGCCGGGCGTGGTTTTGCGGTGGTAGCGGATGAAGTGCGCAGCCTGGCTCAACGCACCCAAACCTCAACCGAGGAAATCGAGGGGCTGATCAGCGGTTTGCACCACGGCACCCAGCAAGTCGCCCAGCGCCTGGAAAACAGCCGCACCTTGACCGACAGCAGCGTGGAACTGACCCGCCAGGCCGGCACTTCGCTGGCCAGCATCAGCCGTTGCGTAGCGGATATCGAGTCAATGAACCTGCAAATCGCGGCCGCCGCCGAGCAGCAAAGTGCGGTGGCCGAGGAGATCAATCGCAGCGTGATCAACGTGCGCGACATTTCCGAGCAAACGGCAGCCGCCAGCGACGAAACAGCTGCCTCCAGTACCGAACTGGCGCGCCTGGGCGTTCACTTGCAAAACCTGGTGAGCACCTTCAGGCTTTAAATCAGCGCCTCAGGCAGCGCTGATAACGCTCATCCACGCGCTTGGCGAACCAGGCCGTGGTGAGGTTGCGGGTGATTTTCGGGCTTTTCAGCACAATGCCCGGCAGGATCGCCCGTGGCAGTGGTTTGCCGGCGGCCTTGTCGGCCAGGGCGAACACGCGCTGGTACAGTGTGGTGTCTTCAAAGTCCAGGCGCTCGCCCTGCTCCAGCTGGCTGCGAATGCTTGGGTTGCGCATGTCCAGCGCCTTGCCCAGGGAGCGTACTGCCAGTTCGGTGGTGCCCGGCAGGAACGAGCCATAGTTGATCAAGTCGCCGTCCAGCGCCAGCGTGGTACCCGAGACCCGGCTGACCGCCGCCTGGAATGCGGCGTTGCGGCTAGCGTACCAACCGGCATTGAAATCGGCGAAGCGGTACAGCATCTGGTCGTAGTGCACCGGGTAGCCCAGCAGATGGGTGATGCCAAAGTACATGCCGCCCCGACGGGTGAACACTTCTCGGCGGATGCTGCCATCCACGGTGTAGGGGTAATCCCGCGCCTGTTTTTGTGCGAAGTCGATGCTGACCTGCATCGGGCCTGCGGTATGCACCGGGTTGAAGCCGCCAAACAGGGTATTGCCCAAGGGCACGACGCTGATGAAATCGTCAAAGATCCCACTCAAATCCCGCTCGGTACGCGCAGCACTCAAGCGCTCGGCGTAGGACTTGCCGGTGGGCGAGCGTAGTTGCAGTGCCGTGCGCACCAGCACCGCCGGCACATGGACTTTAGCGGCGCGGCGCAGGATTTCGTCCTGGGCGATCTTGCCCATGTTCGGCACCGGCGGGTCGACCTGATAGGTGGACTCCTGCTCGGTCACGGCCAGCACGGCGCAGATGTTTTCGGTACTGGGGTAGATTTTCTGCGTATTGAAGGCGGTGTAGATGTCTTGGGCCCAGCCGCCACGATCCGGCACGCTGGCCGGCATCAGCCGCACGACCTGTGCCTTCACCTCGGCTTCACTGCGCTCGGGCAGTGGCTGCGTGCGCTGGCTGGAGCAGCCGGCCAGCACCAGCAAGGTGGTGAGGCACAGGATCAGGCGAGACGAATGCATGGGGCTTCCTTGGGCGACGATGGGCCAGTCTTGGCAGATATCGACCGGAAAGTCTAACCGGGGTTCGCCGACCTGCTGCACTCGCCAATGAATGCAGAACATGAAGGATCAGGCACCCGTCGTTCCTGCAAGGCGTTTGAATGCCATGTTCAGCCTGAACTTCCTGACCACCTGCCTGATCGTCGTATTGATTCCCGGCACCGGCGTAATCTTCACCGTGCCCACCGGACTGACCGCCGGCAAGCGCGCCAGCGTATTCGCCGCGCCGGGCAGCAGCGAACAGGCTCCTAGTGGCGAGGGAGCTTGCTCCCGCTGGACTGCGCAGCAGGCCCATTTTCAGTGCCGCTGCGCGCCCCAGCGGGAGCAAGCTCCCTCGCCACAGGGTTACTTAGATCCCGGCCAGTGCCAGGTCCATTGCAAAGTAGGTGAAGATCAAGTCTGCACCAGCGCGCTTGATCGAACCCAGGGTTTCCCGTACCACGCGGGCTTCATCGATGGCGCCCGCCTGGGCACCGAACTTGATCATCGCGTACTCGCCGCTGACCTGGTACGCCGCCACCGGCAAACGCGAGGCTTCGCGGATGTCGCGGATGATGTCCAGGTAAGCGCCGGCCGGCTTGACCATCAACGCGTCGGCGCCTTCCTGCTCATCCAGCAACGATTCACGTACCGCTTCGCGGCGGTTCATCGGGTTCATCTGGTAGCTCTTGCGGTCGCCCTTGAGCGCGCTGCCGCCAGCTTCGCGGAAGGGGCCGTAAAGAGCCGAGGCGAATTTGGTGGAGTAGGCCATGATCGGAATATGGCTGAAACCCGCTTCATCCAGCGCCCGGCGAATCGCCTGCACCTGCCCGTCCATTGCAGCAGACGGCGCGATTACATCGGCACCGGCGCGGGCGGCGGCCACGGCCTGTTTGCCAAGGTTGACCAAGGTGCGGTCGTTGTCGACCTCGGCGCCGTGCATCACGCCACAATGGCCGTGGTCGGTGTACTCGCAGAAGCAGGTGTCGGACATCACGATCATTTCCGGCACCGCGTCCTTGATGATCGAGGACATGCGCGAGACCAGGCCACGCTCTTGCCAGGTGTCACTGCCCGTAGCATCCAGGTGGTGGGACACGCCGAAGGTCATCACCGACTTGATGCCGGCGTTGGCATAGCGTTCGATCTCGAAGGCCAGCTTCGACTCGGGAATGCGCTGCACCCCGGGCATGCTGGTGATCGGTACGAAGTCGTCGATTTCTTCTTCAACGAAGATCGGCAGCACCAGGTCGTTGAGGGTGAACTCACTTTCCTGGAACAAGCCACGCAACTGCGCAGAGCGGCGCAGGCGGCGTGGACGGGCTTCGGGGAACTGGCTGGACATTGATGCTCCTGAAAAAAAGGGCCGAGGCACATAGCTTAAGGGCGAAAGCTTATGCCCGGATTGACCGGGAGCACAAACGTCCGTGCGATAACAGTGCTTTTCTTATTCCGTAACAATGATGTTTGCGGCTATGCTCGGCAAAACAGCAAAGGAGCGCTCGGCATGTTTGATATCCAGAACTACGGCAGTTTTATCGCGGCCATCCTGATCTTCCAGTTGATCCCGGGGCCAGGCACCTTTGCCATCCTGCATGCCACGGCGCGCAATGGCATCCGCGCCGGATTTGGCGCGGTGTTCGGTACGGTGCTGGGCGATTTGATCTTCATGCTCGCTGCTTCCGCAGGCCTCGCGGCCCTGATGAAAGCTAACCCGATGCTGTTCATGGCTTTGCAATGGGCCGGTGCGGCTTACCTCTGCTGGATGGGCCTGCAACTGCTGCTCACCCCGGTCAACCGTGATGTGGTCGGCCAAGAACCGCAACGCTCCGGCTGGATCTACTTTCGCCGGGCCATTGCGGTCAGCCTGACCAACCCCAAGGTGATCCTGTTTTTCGTGGCGTTTTTTCCGTTGTTCATCCGCCCGGATTCGCCCAGCAGCACCTTGGTGGCGATGATGGTGCACGTCACGCTGATCGGCTTTGTGTACCAGGCGCTGCTGGTGCTGGTAGGCAACGCGCTGGTGATCCGCCTGCGAACCTTTGCGCTGGCGCGTAAAATCGCAACCCGCGTGGCAGGCCTGGCGTTGATCGGGTTTGGGATCAAGCTGGCCGCCAACAACCGTTAAAGGCTCAACTGCCCTTCAATACACACCGCCACCGCGCCGCCGACCCAGATCTGCTCACCGCTCTGCTCCACGCGGATGCGCCCGGCGCGGCCCATGGCGGTGCCCTGGCTGACCACATAGCGGCTGGGTGCCAGGCCTTTGCCCAGCAACCACTGGGCGACACCGGCGTTCAGGCTGCCGGTGGCCGGGTCTTCCGGCGCACCATCGCCGGCAATAAAGGCACGCACTTCAAATTGCGCCTCATCACCATCACGCTCCGGGTTCCATGGGGCAATCACGCCCACGGCCAACCCCTCCAACTGTGAATAGTCCGGACGCAGCGCCAGTACCTGTTCCCGATCAGCCAGCATCACCGCCAGCCAACCCGCGCCGTTATCCACCCACTGGCTGCGCACAATCGCCCCGGGTTCCAGGGCCAATGCCCGTCGAACACGTTCCACCAATTCGGGCTCCAGCGGGCCGGAGCGCAACAGCGGTGGCGCGATAAACGCCAGCTCGGCGCCTTGGCGACGGATGTGTACCAGGCCGATTTCACATTCCTGCACGATCTGCTCGCCAGCCGGTTGGCCGCCGGCCTGTAACCAGGCATGGCAACTGCCGAGGGTCGGATGGCCGGCAAACGGCAATTCCTTGAGGGTGGTGAAGATTCTTACGCGGTAATCCGCCCGTGGATCACGGGGCTTGAGCAAAAACGTGGTTTCACTGAGGTTGGTCCAGTTGGCAAAATCCGCCATTTGCTGGTCGCTCAGGCTGTCGGCACCCAGCACCACGGCCAGCGGGTTGCCCTTGAGCGCCACGTCGCTGAAAACGTCGAGCTGTTTGAAGTCGAAAGAAGGCATGCGGTTCCTTATGCTGGGATGTTCAAGCCACGGATCACGGCTGGCCGGGCGACAAAACCGTCCAGGGCCCGCAGTACGTTCGGGAAGTCGGTAATGCCCACCAGTTCGCCAGACTCATAGAAACCGACCAGGTTGCGCACCCACGGGAAGGTGGCGATGTCGGCAATGCTGTACTCGTCGCCCATGATCCAGGTACGGCCCAGCAGGCGTTTTTCCAGCACCTCCAGCAGGCGGCGCGACTCGGCCACGTAGCGGTCACGCGGGCGTTTATCCTCGTAGGCCGCACCGGCGAATTTGTTGAAGAAACCCAACTGGCCGAACATCGGCCCGATACCGGCCATCTGGAACATCAGCCACTGGATCGTTTCGTAGCGCATTGCCGGGTCTTCGGGCAGCAGTTCGCCACTCTTCTCGGCGAGGTAGATCAGGATCGCGCCCGACTCGAACAACCCCAGCGCCTGGCCACCCGGGCCGTTGGGGTCAATGATCGCCGGGATCTTGTTGTTCGGGTTCAGCGACAGGAATTCGCTGGAGAGCTGGTCCTGGGTCTCGAAGCTGACCTTGTGCGCCTCGTACGGCAACCCAAGCTCCTCCAGCATGATCGACACCTTGACTCCGTTGGGCGTTGGCAACGAGTACAACTGCAGGCGCTCGGGGTGCAGGGCAGGCCATTTGGCGCTGATGGGGAAGTCGGAAAGTGAGTTCATTGCGTAACTCCTGATAGATGCCCTGATAATAGTGGCTTGATGGGCGTCCTGCACCCGTCTTAAATCCGCAACATCCGCCGGTTAATCTGCTGCAAACGGCAAGGATGCCGCCCCATCTCCCCTGCGAAACGAACCAAACTGCCTCGGGGCACTCTTACAGAGCGCCCGCTGGCCGGGCTTGCTCGCCCCGATTCCTCGCACCGAGACTTAGAACCATCATGACCATCAAGCCTCTGTGCCTTGCCAAACGTCTTAAACGCTACACCTACGTCCTGTTGCCGGTATTGCTGGTCACCGCTGCTGTCGGCCTGACCCTTGAATCCAGGATCAGCCGCGCCCAGCCTGTCGACGGCGTGCAAACCCTGGTGTTCCTGCGCCACGGCGAAAAACCTGCCGGCGGCCTTGGCCAACTCAACTGCCAGGGCCTGAACCGCGCGATGAACCTGGCCACCGTGCTGCCAGAAAAGTTCGGCAAAGCCAACTTCGTGTTCGCGCCCAACCCGACGCGTAATGTCGAGGAAGGCGAAAAAGACAACTCCTACAGCTACATCCGCCCATTGATGACCATCAGCCCCAGCGCCATCAAGCTCGGGTTGCCGGTGAACATCAAGTTCTCGGCCAATGACACCAGCGCCCTGGCGGACGAATTGGTGGAAGACAAGTACCACAACGCCGTCATCTACACCGCCTGGTCCCACGGCTACCTGCCGGACCTGATCAACAAGGTGGCCAGTGAAGCGGTGGGTGAAAAACACGTGATTACCGACGATTGGTCCGGCAGCGATTTCGATACCTTGTATGTGCTGACCCTGACCTGGCACAACGGCAAGGCCACTCTGTTCAGCCGCAATTACAAGCAGGGCCTGGATAACGGCCAGCAGACGTGCCCGGAGGCGACGCAAGTCAGCGCCGATATCTGACCGCCCCTGAAGAACCGTGGCGAGGGAGCTTGCTGTGGCGAGGGAGCTTGCTCCCGCTGGAGTGCGAAGCGCTCCCAGAATTTTGGGGCCGCTTCGCAGCCCAGCGGGAGCAAGCTCCCTCGCCACGGCAAGCTCCCTCGCCACAGTGCTTCGGGGGCGGCCTTGTACAGCGTATGATGCCTCGCTATTGACTCACCTGCGGATCATCCACATGTCCAACCTCTCCTCCACCCACCCTGCCAGGGGTTGGTCTTTCTGGTGGAAACCAGCGCTGTTCCTGCTGGTGGCCTGTATCGGTCTCTACTACGTGAAATGGTCGCCCTACTACGCCAAGGCGTTTATTGCGGCGGATAACCACAGCATCGGCGCCTCGATCCTCAACGATCAGCAAAGCGCACCACTGGCGGCGGCGCTGGCCTATGCCCAGGTGTATTTCCTGGCGATCTGGAAAGCCGCGGTGCTGGCTGTAATCCTTGGTTCGCTGCTGCAAGTGCTGATCCCGCGGGACTGGCTGTTGCGCCTGTTTGGCCGCGCCGGGCTGGGGTCTACCTTGCGGGGCGGCTTGTTCGCCTTGCCGGGGATGATGTGCAGTTGCTGCGCGGCTCCGGTAGCCGCCGGCATGCGTCGGCAAAACGTCTCGGTAGGCGCCGCGCTGGCCTTCTGGATCGCCAACCCGGTGCTGAACCCGGCGACACTGGTGTTCATGGGCTTCGTGCTGGGCTGGGGTTTTACCGCCTTGCGGTTGGTGGCCGGGATCGTACTGGTGGTGGGCGTGTCGCTGGTGGCGCAGCGCATCGCGCGCCCGGAGCAGGTGCCGGAAGCCGCACTGGACGCCGTGGCCCAAGCCAGCCTTACCGAGACCGAACCATTCCTGAGCCGCTGGCTACGCACCTTGTGGCAGCTGTTCTGGAGCACGATTCCGGTGTACATCCTGGCGGTGCTGATCCTGGGTGCGGCGCGGGTGTGGCTGTTTCCCCATGTTGACGGCGCAATGGCCAACAGCCTGGTGTGGCTGGTGCCGCTGGCGATTGTCGGCACGCTGTTTGTGATCCCGACTGCTGCCGAAATCCCTATCGTGCAAACCATGATGACCCTCGGCATGGGCACCGGCCCCGCCGTGGCCTTGCTGATGACCCTGCCGAGCGTGAGCCTGCCGTCGCTGCTGATGCTGCGCAAGGATTTCGATGCGCGGGTGCTGGTGACCGTGGCCGGCCTGACCATACTGATGGGCGTGGCGTGTGGGCTGATCGGGGCGTTTATCCTGTAGTGATCGGGTGAAGTTGGGGGCCCCTTCGCGGGCAAGCCCGCTCCCACATTTTGACTGCACTCCTACAGGATAAATGCGGTCGAAGTGGGAGCGGGCTTGCCCGCGAAAGGGCCGGCAAACTCAATCAATTACTTACGCCGAGCGAGCCTGTCCCGGAAATACTCCACCACCGCCGCTTGCTCTCCCGCAAACTCGATACGCGCACCTTTGCTTTCCCGCTGGAACGCATACATCGGGTCGTAGTACTCACGCAACAACCCTTCAATCCAGCCACGGTGCATCTCCACCGCGCCGCTGCGGGCCTGCTCTGCCAGGGCGTCCTGCATCACCGCGTGCAACCGCGCAAACCGCTCACCGCCCAGGCGCTTGTGGATATTGCCCAGGCTTTGGGTCAGGCGCTCGGCAAACAGTTCCTGGCCAGTGTCGCCAAACACCGCGACAAACTCGGCGCAGAGGTCCACCACATAATCCTTCAGGATGCGCTCCACGCGGCCTTCAACGCTGTCTTCCAGCCAGACCATCGCAAAGCCCTGCATGCCCTTGTGCAACGGCAGTGGCAGCGCGCAGCTGCCGATCATGCGGCTCTCATCCTCGACCACAAACTGCTCGATACCGGCGGCACGCTTTTTCAGCAGGTCCACCGCCAGGCAGTTTTCGAAGTCGATGTTAGAAGGTTGGGTGGTGGCCCGCTTGCCGAAGCTGGAGCCGCGATGGTTGGCGTGGCCTTCCAGGTCCAGGGCATTGCTCAACTGGCCGAGCACTTCGGTCTTGCCGGTGCCGGTCATGCCGCCCAGCAACACGAAGTCGCATTGCGCGGTGGCGTCTTCAACGGTATCAAGCAGGAACGTTCGCATGGCCTTGTAGCCACCACCAACGCGCGGGTAGTCGATACCCGCCTCGGTTTTCAACCATTGCTGGGCAATCTGCGAACGCATCCCGCCGCGAAAGCAATACAGCACGCCATCAGGATTGGCCCGGGCGAAACGCGCCCACTGCTCAATACGTTCAGCCTTGATCGCTCCGGATACCAACTTGTGACCGAGGACGATCGCCGCCTGCTGGCCCTGCTGCTTGTAACAGGTGCCCACCCGCTCGCGCTCCTCGTCGGTCATCAACGGCAGGTTGACCACCCCGGGAAACGCGCCCTTGATGAACTCGATCGGCGCGCGGGTATCCATCATTGGCCGGTCGTTGAGAAAGATGTCGCGGTAATCGGTGATGTCGACGGGCATCAGAACACCTCTACCGCGTTGGTCTGTCGCTCAACCAGTTCGCCGATCGGCTCAAGGTCCAGGCCCAGTTCCGCTGCCACGGCGAGGAATTCGGCATTGCCTTCGGGGGTGACCGCCACCAGCAGGCCGCCGCTGGTTTGCGGGTCGCATAGCACGCGCTTGTGCAGCTCATTCAGGCGCCCGAGCTTGCTCGCATAGCTGTCGAAGTTGCGCAAGGTGCCGCCAGGTACACAGCCTTGCTCAAGGTAGTACTCAACCCCGGGCAGGCGTGGGACTTTTTCGTACTCGATGCGCGCCGTCAGGTGGCTGCCGTCGGCCATTTCCACCAGGTGGCCCAGCAGGCCGAAACCGGTGACGTCAGTCATGGCCGTTACACCGGCCAGCTTGCCAAAACGGCTGCCGGGCTTGTTGAGGGTGCACATCCAGTCACGGGCCAGGCCGATGTCGGCCTCGCGCAGCTTGCCCTTCTTTTCTGCGGTGGTGAGGATGCCGATGCCCAAGGGTTTGGTCAGGTACAGCTGGCAACCCGCTGTGGCGGTGTCGTTGCGCTTCATGTGGCGTTTTTCCACCAGCCCGGTAACGGCCAGGCCGAAGATCGGCTCGGGGGCGTCGATAGAGTGGCCGCCAGCCAGCGCAATCCCGGCCGCGTCACACACCGAGCGGCCGCCGCGGATCACTTCCCGGGCAATTTCCGGGGCCAGTACGTTGACCGGCCAGCCGAGAATCGCGATGGCCATCAACGGATCACCGCCCATGGCGTAGATATCGCTGATGGCGTTAGTGGCGGCAATGCGGCCGAAGTCGAAGGGGTCATCGACAATCGGCATGAAAAAATCGGTGGTGGAGACCACGCCGCGCTCCTCGTCGATGGCATACACCGCTGCGTCATCGCGCGAAGCGTTGCCAACCCAGAGCTTGGGGTCGAGGTTCTGCGCGCCACTGCCGGCGAGGATCACTTCCAGTACCTGAGGTGAAATCTTGCAACCGCAACCCGCACCGTGGCTGTATTGGGTCAGGCGAATAGGCTCGTTCATGGGTGTCCCTCAAGGCGTCAAGTGGGCGGATTCTAGCAGACAGCAAAAGGCCGACTGCATGCAGTCGGCCTTTATGTTCAGCCCTTAGTGTTTGCCAGCAAGCCGTTTATGCCGGTTGCGTCGCATCATGTTCAAGCACTCGATAGCCGCCGAGAACGCCATGGCCGCATACACATAGCCTTTTGGAACATGCGCGCCGAAACCTTCGGCGATCAGCGTCATGCCGATCATGATCAGGAAGCCCAAGGCCAGCATCACAATAGTCGGGTTGTCGTTGATGAACTTGGCCAACGGCTCGGCCGCGACCAGCATCACGATCACCGAGACCACCACGGCAATGATCATGATCGGCAAGTGCTCGGTCATGCCCACCGCGGTGATGATGCTGTCGATGGAAAACACCATGTCCAGCAGCAGGATCTGGCCAATCGCCGAAGCGAAGCCCAGGGTCACGCTCGGCGCTCCGGTATCTACATGTTCCTTTTCAGGGTCCATGCTGTGATGGATCTCGGTGGTTGCCTTCCACACCAGGAACAGGCCACCGGCGATCAGGATCATGTCCTTCCAGGAGAACGACTGCCCCAGGATGTCGATGACCGGCTCGGTCAACTGCACGATAAAGGCAATGGTGCTCAACAGGCCCAGACGCAGGATCAACGCCATGCTGATACCGATGCGGCGGGCCTTGGCCCGGTGTTGCACCGGCAACTTGTTGGTGAGAATCGAGATAAAGATCAGGTTGTCGATCCCCAGCACAATCTCCATGACGATCAGGGTGGCCAGTGCGATCCATGCGGTCGGGCTGGCGGCCAGTTGTAAAAGGTAATCCATAGGTCAGTCCTGGTGTGATGTTCGGGGATCAGGTTTCTTGCGAGGCAGGCTCAGGCTTCTTGCGTTCCTGTTCCTCCTCGCTTTGCGGCGGGGCGATCAAGCGCTTGGTCGCATCACTCAAGGCCTGCTCGGCAGCCTGGTGGGTGTCGTCAATCACTTGCTTGGCCGACTCGGTGGCTTTACCCAGCAGTTGTTGCGCGCTTTTTTCCGCTTGGTCACAGCCACTGAGCATCACTAATGAAAGCGCAAGTAACGCCGTTGCGCCCAGGGAATTGAGTTTCATGATGCGTTCCTCGTTAGAACCGTCGGGTCCAAGTAGTGGCCCCTCGATAGCGACGCATTCTATGCAGCCAAACACTTCAGGAAAATTCGTATTTTTTTCGCTTATACTTCGGTTTTCACGAAGTGTTGGCCGCCATGCTCAATTATCGACAACTGCACTACTTCTGGGTCGTCGCCAAGACCGGCAGCATCGTGCGCGCCTGCGAGCAACTGAACCTCACGCCGCAGACTATCAGCGGGCAGATCAGCCTGCTGGAACAGACGTTTGGCGTGGCGTTGTTTCAGAAGGTCGGGCGCCAGCTGGAACTGACGGAAGCCGGGCGCCAGGCGCTGCCCTATGCCGAGCAAATGTTTCAGCTGGGCAATGAGCTTGAAGCGATGCTGCGCACCCAGCCCAACGAGCAGCAGATCCTGTTCCGGGTCGGCGTGGCGGATGTGGTGCCCAAGTCCATCGTCTATCGGCTGATTGCGCCGACCATGGAGCTGAGTGAGCCGATCCGCATCACCTGCCGTGAAGACAAGCTTGAGCGCTTGTTGGCGGACCTGGCGATTCAGCGCCTGGACCTGGTGATCTCCGACAGCCCGATGCCCCCGCACCTGGACATCAAGGGCTACAGCCAGAAGCTGGGGGAATGCGGGATCAGTTTTTTTGCGACCCAGGCATTGGCTGACCAGCATCGCGGCGATTTCCCACAGTGCCTGCAGGGTGCGCCGCTGTTGATTCCAGGGGCGGAGACGGTGGTGCGCAGCCGGTTGCTGCGCTGGTTTGCCGAGCAGCAGATTCAGCCACGGATTGTCGGGGAGTTCGACGACAGCGCGTTGATGCAGGCGTTTGGCCAATCCGGCAGCGGGATTTTTATCGCACCCAGCGTGATTGCCGACGAGGTGGAGCGCCAGTACGGCGTGGCGCTGATCGGCCAGACGGATGCGGTGACCGAGTCATTTTATGCGATCTCGGTGGAACGCAAGGTCAAGCACCCCGGCATCGTGGCGATTACCGAAGGTGCAAGACGGGAGCTGTTTACCTCCCCGCCCTGACGGCTCAGGCGCAGACGGAGCGGGTCTTGGCGGTCATCAGCCACAGCGCCAGCAGGATCGACAGCAGGATAAAACCGGCGGCGGCAAACCCCAGGCTGCCCAGGCCCAGGGTGTCGATCACATGCCCACCCACCAATGCTCCCAGCCCAATCCCCAGGTTGGCCCCGGCAATGTTCAGCGAGGCAGCAAACGCCGGCGCATGAGGCGCGGCCTTCATCAGCCGCACATGGCTGACCAAAAACAATGCCGCCTGGGTCACGCCCCACACGGCCATCGCCGCCGCCAGCCCGACGGTGGAGTGGATGGCGGGCACCAGCGCCACCATGCCGGCGATCATGAAGCCGCAGAACACCATCGAGGCGATCAGCGGATGCCGGTCGACCATGCGCCCGCCCAATGAGTTGCCGATCAGGCCCACGGCGCCAAAGCCCATCAGGCACCAGCCCACCAGCGTTCCATCGAAACCCGCCAGGCGCTCGAGAATGTCCGCCAGGTAGGTGTACGCGGTGAACATGCCGCTGAACACCAGGATCGACAGCAGGATATGGCCCTGCATCAAAGGGCTGCGCAGGATCTTGAACTGCGAGCGCAAGCTGGCCTGGTCGTTCTTCGCCCGCGTCTTCGGCAAGTAGATAAACAGCAGCAGCGCCTTGGCGAACGCCACCACCGCGAGAATGCCAAAGGCGGTGCGCCAGCCGAACATATCGGAAATCAGCGTGCCCACCGGGATGCCGAAGACCGTGGCACACACGATCCCGAAGCCGATCTTTTCAATCGCACGGCCGGCGAAATCCGGGCCCACGATGTCTACCGCCGTCTCACTGGCCAGGGCCCAGAACACCGGTAACCCCAACGCCGGGATCAACCGCGCCAGGGACATGACCCAGATATTCGACGCCATCGCCGCCAGGGTGTTGGCCAGCCCGAACATGATCAGGATCGTGATAAACAGCCGCTTGCGCTCGAACCGCGCGAAATACGCGGTGAGGAACGGGCCAAACGCCGCCACCGTAAAGGCAAACAGCGTCACCAATAAACCGGCCTGGGACACGCTCACGTCAAGGTCCGAAGCGATGGCTGGCAACAGGCCGACGATGATGAACTCTGTGGTCAGCACGGTGAAACCGGCCGCTGACAACAGCAAAATCGGAAACAACATTAAAAACTCCAGAAAACAGCGACATCAACGAAAGCCCGGAAGGCCCGCTGATAGAGAAGAAATAAGAGGATGGGTAATGTTAACAGAATGTGTCCCTTCGTGGCGACGCAACGCCGCACCCGAATAAGACGTTTCCTACAGATGCTAGACTTCGCCCCTGCCAGATTCACGCTGCCTTAGCTGCATCTAATTAGAAAAAACCAGAGACAACTCTTTTATGACTGCTGCCCCTTCTCTCTTTCAACGGCTGATATCTATCAGCCTGGTCACCCAAATCGTCATCGGCCTGATCGCTGGTATCGTGCTGGCCCTGTTGTTACCCGACGTTGCGCAAGCCAGCGGATTTATCGGCAAGGTTTTCGTCTCGGCGCTCAAGGCCGTCGCGCCGATCCTGGTGTTTGTGCTGGTAATGGCTTCGATTGCCAGCCACAAGCACGGCCAGGAAACCCATATCCGGCCGATCCTGTTCCTGTACCTGCTGGGCACCTTTGCTGCTGCCGTGGTCGCGGTGATCGCCAGCACGCTGTTCCCCTCCTCACTGGTGCTGGCCACTCACGACATAGCCGTCAGCGCGCCCGGCGGCATCGGCGAAGTGTTGCAAAGCTTGTTGCTCAGCGTGGTGGACAACCCGGTCAGTGCGCTGATGAACGCCAATTTCATCGGCATTCTCGCCTGGGCCATCGGCATGGGCATAGCGATTCGCCACGCCAGCGACACCACCCGCACCGTGCTGGGCGACTTGTCCAACGGCGTCACGCTGATCGTACGCATGGTGATCCGCTTCGCGCCCCTGGGGATCTTCGGCCTGGTGGCCTCGACCCTCGCCACCTCCGGCTTCGGCGCCTTGCTGGGCTACGCGCACCTGTTGCTGGTGTTGATTGGCTGCATGCTGTTCGTGGCACTGGTGATCAACCCGGCCATCGTGTTCTGGAAACTGCGTCGCAACCCTTACCCGCTGGTGCTGATGTGCCTGCGTGAAAGCGGCATCACCGCGTTTTTCACCCGCAGTTCGGCGGCTAACATCCCGGTCAACCTGGCGCTGAGTAAGCGCCTGGGCCTGCATGAAGACACCTACGCGGTGTCGATCCCGCTGGGCGCCACCATCAATATGGCTGGCGCTGCCATTACCATCACCGTGCTGACCCTGGCCGCCGTGCACACTCTGGGCATTGCCGTGGACATCCCCACTGCCGTGCTGTTGAGCGTGGTCGCCGCGGTGTGCGCCTGTGGGGCATCGGGCGTTGCCGGGGGTTCGCTGCTGTTGATCCCGCTGGCGTGCAGCCTGTTCGGTATTCCCAGCGAAATCGCCATGCAGGTGGTGGCTGTTGGCTTCATCATCGGCGTACTGCAGGACTCGGCGGAAACCGCGCTGAACTCGTCCACCGACGTGTTGTTCACCGCTGCCGCGTGCCTGGGCAAGGAACAACAAGCCGCGTAAACCTTGCGCGCACAAAAAAGCCCGGGGCGATTCTTCAATGAACCGCCCCGGGCTTTTTTATTACAAAGGCTTAGAACGCGCCCATGTAGTCGCGCTTGCCCACTTCCACGCCGTTGTGGCGCAGCAGGGCGTAAGCGGTGGTGACGTGGAAGAAGAACTGCGGCAAGCCGTAGCTCAACAGGTACGACTGGCCGCTGAAGCGCTTCTCTTTCGGAGTGCCAGGGCGGGTGATGATTTCGATGCCTTCTTTACCGTCGACCTGGGCCGGGGTGATGGTGTCGATAAACGCCAGGACCTTGGCGATCAGCGCTTGCAGGTCAGCGAAGGTGACTTCTGTATCGTCGTATTTCGGTACTTCGATCTCAGCCAGGCGGGCAGAAACGCCTTTGGCGAAGTCGACAGCGATCTGCACCTGGCGCACCAGCGGGAACATGTCCGGGTACAGGCGCGCTTGCAGGAAGGCGTTCGGGTCGATGTTCTTGGCGGTGGCGTGGGCTTCGGCCTTGTTCAGCACATCGCTCAGGGCGTTGAGCATTTGCTTGAAGACCGGGAGGGAAGCGGCGTACAGGGAAATAGTCATGACAGTCTCGACAGTTGTGGCAGGGTTTGAAACAGCGGCGATTATAGACATGCCGGCAGCCGGCGCCGCTTGTCTTTTATTTTTTCAGGATTAGGCTAGTGGGCTCACTGCATTAGGGAAAGCGCGATGACCACCGAGCACGACACGACTTCTGAAGAACCGCGCCTGAACAGCACGGAAATCCGCATCCTTGGCTGCCTGATCGAAAAACAGGCCACCAGCCCCGAAACCTACCCGTTGACCCTTAACGCGCTGGTGATTGCCTGCAACCAGAAAACCAGCCGCGAGCCGGTGATGAACCTCAGCCAGGGCCAGGTCGGCCAGAGCCTGCGGGCCCTGGAAGGTCGCGGTTTTACCCGGCTGGTGATGGGCAGCCGCGCCGACCGCTGGGAGCATCGGGTGGACAAGGCGCTGGAGTTGGTGCCGGCCCAGGTAATTCTCAGCGGCCTGCTGTTTCTGCGAGGCCCGCAGACCGTCAACGAACTGCTGACCCGCAGCGGGCGCATGCATGACTTTGAAGACGCCGAGCAGGTGGTGCATCAACTGGAACGCCTGATAGCCCGAGGGCTGGCGTTGTTGGTGCCGCGTCAGTCGGGGCAGCGTGAAGATCGGTATATGCATGCACTGGGCGACCCGGCGGATATCGAGGCGATCCTGGCGGCGCGTGGCAATCCGGTGGAGCGTGGTGCGGGAGGTGGCGTTTCACTGGAGCGTATCGAAGAGCTGGAGGCGCGGATTGCGGCGTTGGAAGAGCGCCTTTCCCGTCTTGAGTAATGTGCGTGGCGAGGGAGCTTGCTCCCGCTGGGTTGCGCAGCAGCCCCAAGAAAATGGGAGCGCTACGCACTCCAGCGGGAGCAAGCTCCCTCGCCACAGCAAGCTCCCTCGCCACAGCAAGCTCCCTCACCACAGCAAGCTCCCTCGCCACACAGTCAGCGGTGATGTTCAGCTTCGAGCAAACGCCACCGCCGCCTGGAACTGCTCATCCGTCGGCCGCACACCGGTGTACAGCACAAACTGCTCCAGCGCCTGGATGGCGATCACTTCCAAACCGGTAATTACCCGCTTGCCCTGGGCGCGGCCACGCAGGATCAGTGGGGTTTCCGAGGGAATGGCCACCACATCGAACACGATCTCGGCCGAATCAATGGCGTCGGCGTCAAACGCCAACTCGTCCGCCTGCGCCCCGCCCGTCATGCCAACCGGCGTCACGTTGATCAACATCTGCGGGCGCAAAGCCCCCAGCTGCGCCTGCCACTCATACCCCAGGCTCTGGGCCAGCGCCTGGCCCGCCACTTCATTGCGCGCCACGATCACGCCATTGGCGTAACCGCCATCACGCAAGGCACTGGCCACCGCCTTGCCCATGCCGCCGCTGCCGCGCAGGGCGAAGGTCGAGTCCTTGGGCACTTGGTGCTTCTTCAGCAGTTGCTCGATAGCGATATAGTCAGTGTTGTATGCCTTCAGATGCCCGTCGGTGTTGACGATGGTATTGATCGACGCAATGGCCCGCGCCGAATCATCCAGCTCATCCACCAGGGCTATACAGGCCTCCTTGAACGGCATCGACACGCCACACCCACGAATGCCCAACGCACGAATACCCCCCACGGCGCCGGTCAAGTCCTGGCTGCTGAACGCCTTATAGTAGAAATTCAGCCCCAACTGCTCGTACAGATGGTTATGAAAGCGCAGGCCAAAGTTCCCGGGGCGCGCCGACAGTGACATGCACAATTGGGTGTCCTTGTTGGGGTTCATCTGCATCGGTAACTCCTTGAAGCCCTTCCAGAGGCGGTTTCGGATAGACGGAATACCCGCGCCTGCGGGTTGTCGTGGATCATACGCACTGTGCCCGGCCGCTTGTGTAAGCCAGCCGATACAGACCTTACACAACCTTTACCTATCGGCTGTGCTGTTTTTTAGAAATACGCTGTCTTAAAAGTATCCCCGCGACAATCCTTGAGTCTATTGATTGCAGACCACAAGCGCAGGGGCTAACCGAGGAATGACCATGATTCGTAAAATCCCCAAGATCGCCTTGCTTATCGGCGCACTCGCTATAGCAGGACAAGCCTCCGCCCACGGTGGTGGTTGGGGTGCTCCGCTTGCACTGGGCGCCATTGTCGGTGCAGTGGTAGGCGGCTCGATTGTCGCCAACCAGCAGCAGCCGGTTTATGTGCAACAGCCGGTGTATGTCCAGCCGCAGCCGGTGTATGCCGCTCCGCCGCCGGTGTACTACGCACCGCCACCGCCGGTGTATGTGCAACAACAGGTTTATTACCGCCCGGCGCCGGTCTATTACGGCCCACCGCGCGGCTACTACGGCCCTCCACACGGTTATTACGGTCGCGGCTGGTAAGCACGAACTGATACACCTGAACAGGCTCCGCCCTAAAAGCGGGGCCTTTTTTTTGGCCTGCAGGTCTGAATAAATCTTGCCAGTGTCGTTATAAGGACAATGGCCGTGGCCAAATCCCACATCATTAAGCTCAATTGGCACTTGCCCGACCACGGCTTGCGCTGTCATGTTTGTGTCTCAAAAGGCTTCCACTATCGACACTGTCCAGCCAATAACAAAAAGGACGATTGCCCATGCCCACGCAAAATCCCCACCGCACCGCCGGCCTGTGCACCTCAAGCAAGGTCTATAGCGTACTGACCGAGCTCAAGGCCCTGGAAGGTCACCGGAACGCCAAATTCCTGTCCCTGCTGGCGGAAAACCTGGTGCGCAAGGGATTGATCAGCGAACAGGAAGTGGTGCATATGCTCGACCAGGTAGTCGACTGACGACGCGCTACTCGATAGCAGTGATGTCGACTATCACGCAGGTTAATTTCCCCTTAAAACCTCCACACCATACTGTCACCTCCATAGCGTATTGGAGGTCGTCATGCCCACTATTCAAATCATGTCCGTCATCGGCAGTGCCGTGCCCGCCTCACTGCGGGAACTGGGTTTGCTCGCCTGCTGGTACCTGGTACGCGATGGCGAGGCCATCAGCGGTCCACTTACCTCGTTGCCGGCCGCCCAGGCCCTGTCGCGGAAGATGGCGCATTGTTTTCATGCCTAAGGCAGTTGCACCCGTGGTTTGGTTTCGACAAACAGCGCCCAACTGGACATGAACAGCGCCGCAATCAGCGGCCCGATGACAAAACCGTTCAGGCCAAAGATCGACAAGCCTCCCAGGGTCGAGATCAGAATCAGGTAATCGGGCATCCGGGTGTCCTTGCCCACCAGGATCGGCCGCAGCACGTTGTCCACCAGCCCGATCACAAACACCCCGAACAACCCCAGCACCACGCCTTGCCAGATCGACCCGCTCAACAAAAAATACGCCGCCACCGGCCCCCACACAATCCCCGCGCCCACCGCTGGCAGCAACGACAGAAACGCCATCAACACCGCCCAGAGCAACGCACTGGGAATGTCCAGGAACCAGAAGATCAAGCCACCCAACGCGCCTTGGGTGATCGCTACCAATACGTTGCCCTTGACCGTGGCCCGCACCACCCGGTTGAACTTGAGTTGCAGGCGACGCTTTTGCGGTTCGGCCAGCGGCACCGCGGTGCGGACCTTGCGCACCAACTCGGGGCCGTCGCGCAGCAGGAAAAACAGCAAGTACAGCATGATGAAAAAACTCACCAAAAAATCAAACGTGCCCTGGCCAAAGCTGAACGCCTGGCTCGCAAAAAACTGGCTGCCCTGCATCGCGCTCTTGACGATTTTCTCGCGCAGGCCTTCCAGGTTGCCCATGCCAAAGCGGTCCAGCAGGTGCTGGAAATATGGCGGCAGAAAGTTCTTGAACTGCTCGATGTACCCGGCCACGTCGAGTTTGCCGCTCTCGACGTTCTTGTAAAGCGTGGCCCCTTCCTGCACCAGCAAGGCGCTGGTGATGATCACCGGCAAAATGGCGATTACCAGGCACACCGTCAGGGTCGCCAATGAGGTGAGGTTGCGGTTCCAGCCAAAACGTTGCTGGAAGCGCCGTTGCATCGGCGCAAAAATGATCCCCAGGATCACCGCCCAGAACACCGCGCCGTAGAACGGCAGCAAAATCCAGATAAACGCGATAGTCACCAGGGCGAGCAGCAACAGCAGGGTTTTGAATTGCAGGTTGGTTTGATTCATTCCGATCCATCTCAAAAAAACGCAGGACACTCGTGTGCACCCTGATGGTTAGTCCGCTGCAAATCCTGCGAGTGCCCTATTTATTAGACCTGGATCAATAAACCCTGCGGCTGGCCCGGCTAACCTGCCGCCCTTTTGCGACCCGAGCCCATGCCCCCCGTTATCGCCCCCGAACTGCTCGCCCCCGCTGGCACCCTGAAAAACATGCGTTATGCCTTTGCCTACGGCGCCGACGCCGTCTACGCCGGGCAACCGCGCTACAGCCTGCGGGTGCGCAATAACGAGTTTGACCACACCAACCTCGCCCTGGGTATCCAGGAAGCCCAGGCCCAGGGCAAGCGTTTCTATGTGGTGGTCAACATCGCGCCGCACAATGCCAAGCTGAAAACCTTCCTCAAGGACCTCGCCCCGGTGATCGCCATGGGCCCGGATGCGCTGATCATGTCCGACCCGGGCCTGATCATGCTGGTGCGCCGGCACTTCCCGCACATGCCGATCCACCTGTCGGTGCAGGCCAATACGGTGAACTGGGCCAGCGTGGAATTCTGGCAGTCCCAGGGCATCTGCCGGATCATCCTGTCGCGGGAGCTGTCGCTGGAAGAGATCGACGAGATTCGCCAGCAAGTGCCCGCCATGGAGCTGGAAGTGTTTGTGCACGGCGCGCTGTGCATGGCGTATTCCGGGCGCTGCCTGCTCTCTGGCTACATGAACAAGCGCGATGCCAACCAGGGTTCCTGCACCAACGCCTGCCGCTGGAAATACCAGGCCACGCCTGCGGTGGAGAACGCCGTCGGCGACATCGTGCAGCAATACGCGCCCGAGCCGACGCTGGGCCTCGGCGCCCCCACCGACCAGGTGTTCTTGTTGCAGGAGGCCAACCGGCCCGACGAACAGATGCCCGCCTTCGAGGACGAGCACGGCACTTACATCATGAACGCCAAGGACCTGCGGGCGGTGCAGCACGTCGAGCGGCTGGCACGCATGGGCGTGCATTCGCTGAAGATCGAGGGCCGCACCAAATCCCACTTTTATTGCGCCCGTACCACCCAGGTGTATCGCCAGGCGATTGACGACGCGGTGGCCGGACGCGACTTTGACCGAGGCTTGATGACCAACCTCGAATCCCTGGCCCAGCGCGGCTACACCGAAGGGTTCCTGCGCCGGCACGTGCACGATGAATACCAGAACTACCAGAACGGCAGCTCAGTGTCCGAACGCCAGCAGTTCGTGGGCGAGCTGACCGGTGAGCGGCGCGGCCACTTGGCCGAGGTCAAGGTGAAGAACCGTTTTGCGGTGGGCAACCACCTGGAACTGATGACCCCGGCGGGAAATTTTCACTTTGACCTGGCCACGCTGCACAACGCCAAGGGCGAGGCGATCGAGGTCGCGCCGGGTGACGGGCATACGGTGTATGTGCCGATTCCGGCAGAAATGGACCTGCGCTTTGGCCTTCTGATGCGCGACGTTTAACGTCGCCAAACACCCTGATTATGTTGAGGGCGCTTGCTATGGCGAGGAGATTGCTGTGGCGAGGGAGCTTGCTGTGGCGAGGGAGCTTGCTCCCGCTGGGCTGCGAAGCGGCCCCAAAACAGGCAATGCGATTCTTTCTGACAAACCGCATCAGCCAGATCAGGGCCGCTTCGCAGCCCAGCGGGAGCAAGCTCCCTCGCCACAAAAGCGCGTTTTTCCACAAAAACTTCCTCATCACAAAAGCAGGGCATGCGCGCAATAGGCTCATTAGCACAGTAGAATTGGCGGTTCTGCGTACCGCCACCTTGTCTTGAGCGGTCACCCTCTTTTTTACGGAGATCGCCTTGCGTCTGTTTCACACCTCCGACTGGCACCTTGGGCAAAACCTGCACGGCCAGGAACGCGACTTCGAACACGCCTGCTTCCTCGACTGGCTGCTGGGCCAGTTGGGCCTGCACCGCCCTGATGTGCTGCTGATCGCCGGCGATATCTTCGACACGGTCAACCCGCCGCTGAAGGCCCAGGAGCGGCTGTACGACTTCATCATCAGCGCCCACGAGCAAAATCCCGGGCTGACCATCGTGATGATCGCCGGCAACCACGATTCCGGCTCGCGCATCGAACTGCCAGCGCCGTTGATGCGCCGCCTGCGCACCCACGCTCTGGGCCGGGTGTTGTGGCTGGATGACGGGCAACTGGATGTCGAGCGCCTGCTGATTCCATTGCCCGGTGCCGACGGTGAAACCGCCGGCTGGTGCCTGGCCCTGCCCTTCCTGCGCCCGGCCGAAGTGACCGGCGCGCAACTGGGCGACGATTACCTGCGGGGCATCGGCCAGGTTCACGAATGGCTGATCGCCGCCGCCAATGCCAAGCGCCAGCCGGGCCAGGCGCTGGTTGCCATCAGCCATTCCCATATGGCCGGCGGCTCGGTGTCGGAAGACTCCGAGCGCAGCCTGATCATCGGCAATGCCGAGGCGCTGCCCGCCAGCCTGTTTGATGCCAGCGTCAGCTATGTGGCCCTCGGCCATTTGCACAAACCCCAGCGGGTAAATGGCGAGGAGCGTATACGCTACTGCGGCTCGCCGATTCCGCTGTCGTTTTCGGAAATCGGCTACCAGCACCAGATCCTCGACGTGCAACTGGACGGCGAAACCCTGGTCAGCGTCGAATCCCGACTTATCCCGCGCTCGGTCAACCTGCAACGCCTGGACGCCGCGCCCCTGGCCGACATCCTCAAGCAACTGGCCGACCTGCCCGACATCGATCTGCTGGCCGAAACCCAGCGCCAACCCTGGCTCGAAGTGCGCGTGCGCCTCGACGAGCCGCAACCCGACCTGCGCCAGCAAGTAGAAAACGCCTTGCAAGGCAAGGCCGTGCGCCTGGTACGCATCGCGGCGGAATACGCCGGCAGCGGCAGCCGCGAAGACAGCCAGCAAGACCGCCTGATCGAACTCGACCAGCTCACGCCCCAGGAACTGTTCAGCCGCGCCTGGCAGGAAAGCTACGGCAGTGACGTGGACGAACAGACCCTGAAGGACTTCGCCGTACTGCTCCAGGAAGTGCAACAGGAGGGCGAACAGCCATGAAGATCCTCGCCATTCGCCTGAAAAACCTCGCGTCCCTGGCAGGGCCGTTTGAAATCGACTTTACCGCCGAGCCCCTGGCCAGTGCCGGGTTGTTCGCGATTACCGGGCCGACCGGCGCCGGTAAAAGTACCCTGCTCGATGCGCTGTGCCTGGCCCTGTTTGGCGCCGTGCCGCGCCTGGGCGACACCGGCCAGGCGAAGATGCCGGATGCCGACACCGACATTTCCATCGGTGACCCGCGCACCCTGATCCGCCGGGGCACCGGGGGCGGTTATGCTGAAGTGGATTTTGTCGGCGTCAGCGGCCGTCGCTACCGCGCCCGTTGGGAAGCCAACCGCGCCCGGGACAAGGCCAGTGGCAAGCTGCAAGCCAGCCGCCAAAGCCTGATCGACCTGGACAGCGAGCAACTGCTGGCCAGCCAGAAAACCGAATACAAGACCCAACTGGAACTGGCCCTGGGCCTGAACTTCGAGCAGTTCACCCGCGCCGTTCTGCTGGCGCAAAGCGAGTTCAGCGCGTTCCTCAAGGCCAACGACAACGAGCGCAGCGAACTGCTGGAAAAGCTCACCGACACCGCGCTGTATACCCAACTCGGCCGCCGCGCGTTCGACAAGGCCAAGGACGCCCGGGACGCCCACAAACACCTGCAAGACCAGGCCACCGGCGTTACCCCGCTGGCCCCTGAAGCCCGCGCCGAGCTGGACGAACAGCTTGCCGCCGCGCAGTTGCAACTCAAGACCCAGCAGGCGCAACTCAAGCAACTTGAGCTGCAGCACACCTGGCTCAAGGAACTGCGCGAATGGCAGGAACGCCAACAAGGCGCGGTCGAGCAACTGCAACAAGCCCAGCACCTCTGGCAAAGCCAGGGCCCGCAACGCCTCGACCTCAGCCGCCTGGAACAACTGGCGCCGCAACGCCATCACTTTGCCCGCCAGGCTGAACTGACGACGCACCTGCAGCCGCTCGCTGCGCAGATCCAGCAGCACCTTGAGCAACAAGCCGCGCTGCACACCCGCCAGACGCAACTGCAGCAGCAGCAGACTGAGGTGCACGCCGCCCTCGCCCGGGCACAGCAGCAACAAACCGACGCCGTGCCCCTGCTGCGCCAGGCCTTCGAAGAGCAAACCACCCTCGCCCACTTGACCCGTGAGCTGACTAAGCGCAGCGAAGAAAAACAGCTGGGCGAAACCGCCTGTGTGGAAGGCCAGGCTGCCTTGACCGGCCTGTTGGACAAGCAAAAAGTCGTCGCCGAGCGCCTGAATCGACTGGCCGCAGAACTTGAACGCAGCGCCGCCCTCGCGCCGTTAAGTGAGGCATGGACCTACCAGCGCGAGCGTCTGCAGCAGTTGATGGTGATCGGCGGTCGCCTTAAAAAAGGCACTGAAGAACTGCCGCAACTGGAAGAACGCAGCACCCGCCTCGCTGAAAAATGGACCGCACAACGTGAGGCCCTGGACCTGCTGTACCACGAAGCCGGCGCCGAGCCCCATGCGGTGGCCGAACAGATCCAATTGCTCGGCAGCCTGCTCCAGGACAATCGCAAGCAACATCGCGCGTTTGAAGACCTGGCGCGGCTGTGGGGCAGCCATCAGCAACTGGACAGCCAAAGCCAGGCCCTGACGCAAAAACAGACCCTCGCCCAGCAACAACGAGAGCTGTTGAACCAGAGCGGCCTGCAAGCCAAGGCCGAGCTGACTGTCGCCGAACAGACCCTGGCCGTCACCAAGCAACTGCTGGAACGCCAGCGCCTGGCCCGCAGTGCCAGCGTCGAGGAATTGCGCGGCCAGCTTCAGGACGATCAACCCTGCCCGGTGTGCGGCAGCGTCGAGCACCCGTATCACCAGCCCGAAGCCATGCTGCAAAGCCTGACCCGGCACGACGAAAGCGAAGAGGCCAACGCCCAGCAAGCCGTCGATGTGCTCAAGGAAAAACTCACCGAGCTGCGCGACGAAGTGGGCGGCCTGATCGCCCAGCAAAAGGAATTCCTGCAACAGCAGGAGCAGCTCGCCAGCCAGTTGCAGGCCTTGGTGCCAAGCCTTGAAGCCCACCCACTGTCAGCTTCGCTGTTTAACCAGGACGCCACCAAACGCGATGCCTGGCTCGCCCAGCAACTGAGCCAGCTCAGTCAAAGCCTCACCCAGGATGAGCAACGCCAGGGCGCCCTGCTCAACCTGCAACAAAACGCCGGGCGTATGCAGCAACAGCTGCAAGCTGCCCAGGACGCCAGCCAACAGGCGCGTCAATTGCTGATCGACCAGCAACGGGAGCTGTCCAACGACCGCGAACGCCTGGACGAAGAACTGCATGCCTTCGCCAGCCTGTTGCCGAGCGAGACCCTGGACGGCCTGCGCAGCGAGCCGGCAGCGACCTTCATGGTGCTCGACCAACAGGTCAGCCAGCGCCTGGAGCAACTCGATAACCAAAAGGAAGAACTGGCCGAACAGCTGCAGCGCCAGCAAGCTATCGAGAAAGAACAGGACCGCCAGCAGCATCGCCAACAGCAGTTGGAGAGCTTGCAAAAACAGCTCGCCGAACACAGCGCCCTGCAACACGCCGCCGAAGAAAAACTCGCCGGCCTGCTGGGCGCAAACCCCAGCGCCGAACACTGGCAGCAGCAACTGGACCAGGCCGTCGAGCAGGCTCGACAGCATGAGAGCGAGGCCAACCAGCAGTTGCAGGACACCCGCAACCAGCTGACCCAATTGGCTGCGGACCTTAAGTCGCTGCACGAGCGCCAACAGTCCCTGGACACCGAGCACCTGGCCCTCACTACGCGCCTCAGCGACTGGCGCGCCTTGCACCCCGAACTTGATGACGAAGGCCTGGCGCGCCTGGTGGGCTTCGATGAGCCGCAGGTGGCCGAGTTGCGCCAGCAACTGCAACACAGCGAAAAAGCCGTCGAACAGGCCAAGGTGCTGCTGCAAGAACGCGAACAGCGGCTCAAGGATCACCAGGCGCTGCACAACGGCAACCTCGACGCCGGGCAGTTGGACAATGCCTTGGCCGAACTCAATACCGCACTGGCGATTGGCGAAAAACACTGCGCCGAACTGCGCGCCCAGCAGGCTGATGACCAACGACGCCAGGACGCCAACCAGGCGTTGGCAACACAGATCGCCAAGGCCTACGAGGAATGGCAGCGCTGGGCCCGCCTCAATGCCCTGATTGGTTCAGCCACCGGCGATACCTTCCGCAAGATCGCCCAGGCCTACAACCTCGACCTGCTGGTGCACCACGCCAACGTGCAACTGCGCCAACTGGTGCGCCGCTACCGCCTCAAGCGCGGTGGCAGCATGCTCGGCCTGCTGGTGCTCGACACAGAGATGGGCGACGAATTGCGCTCGGTGCATTCGTTGTCCGGTGGCGAGACCTTCTTGGTGTCGTTGGCCCTGGCCTTGGGCCTGGCGTCGATGGCGTCCAGCACATTGAAGATCGAGTCGCTGTTTATCGACGAAGGCTTTGGCAGCCTCGACCCTGAATCGCTGCAACTTGCGATGGACGCCCTCGACGGCTTGCAGGCCCAGGGCCGCAAGGTGGCGGTGATTTCCCACGTGCAGGAAATGCACGAGCGGATTCCGGTGCAGATCCAGGTCAAGCGCCAGGGCAATGGCTTGAGCACCCTGGAGGTCAAGTGAGCCAGGGGGTGTTGTATTCGTTCCGGCGCTGCCCGTATGCGATGCGGGCGCGGATGGCCCTGCGGTATTCGCAGGTGGCGGTGCAGATCGTCGAGGTCAGCCTCAAGGCCAAGCCGGTTGAGATGTTGGCGCTGTCGCCCAAGGGCACGGTACCGGTGCTGAGTGTGGACGGTCGGGTAATCGATGAGAGCCTGGCCATCATGCGCTGGGCCTTGGCTCAGAATGATCCCGAGGGTTGGTTGCTGGAGGACGAGGCGGCGGCGCAGGCGCTGATTGAAGAAAACGATCAGGCCTTCAAATATCAATTGAATCGATACAAGTATGCCGAGCGTTATCCGCAGCAGCCGATGGAACATTATCGGGCCGAGGGTGAAGTATTTTTGTTGAAGCTGGAGGGATTGCTGGCGGGGCGGGAGTATTTGCTGGCCGGGCATTTGAGCCTGGCGGATGTGGCACTCGCACCGTTTGTGCGGCAATTTGCGCATGTGGATCGGGAGTGGTTTGCCCAGGCGCCGTATCCGCGGTTGCAGGACTGGTTGCAGCGGTTTCTGGATTCGTCGTTGTTTGTCGCGGTGATGGCAAAAACCTGAGGTCAGAGCCAGCTTGTTGTGGCGAGGGAGCTTGCTCCCGCTGGGTTGCGAAGCGACCCAAAAAATGGGACTGCTGCGCAGTCCAGCGGGAGCAAGCTCCCTCGCCACAACAAGCCTGCTCTTAAAGAGTATTGCGCTCAGTTCTGGATTTTGTGGTCCAGCGCTGCGTAGAAGTTGGCGCTTTGTTGCAGGTATTTCTGGGTGTAGGCGCTGGTGCTGGTTTTTTTGCTGCTGATCTCAACGCTGGCGCTGGCTGGCAACGCAACAGTGGCGGAAACAGCGGAAGCGGCGATGATCGAGAAGAGATTGAAGTTCATGTCGGTAACCCTTGTGTTCGGTTGGCTGAGTGGCCTGTGTTGGCCTTGGAACCAAACTTACGCCCGAGGGGTTAGCCTTAGAAATTCATTGAAACACTAGCCGCTATCAATACGATTAATACAAGAGGTCAGGCCCCGCTGTGCGGGGCCTGTGGCTTATTGTCGCGCCAGGAACTTGAGGTCGCTGGGGGCATCAATCGCCAGTTTCTGCGTGGTTTTGCCCAAAAGGCCGGTCTTGGGGTCGCGCTCTACGACCACAATCTGGTTGCTCTTCTGGTTGGCGATCAGCAGGAACTTGCCGCTGGGGTCGAGGGCGAACTCGCGGGGATGATCACCTTCCACTGAGCGGCGCTGGATCTCTTTCAACTGCGCGGTGGCCGGGTCGATGGCAAACACCAGCATCTGGTTGGCGGTGCCACGGTTGCTCACGTAGAGGAACTTGCCGTCGCTTGAGGTATGCAGCGCGGCGCCGGCCTTGTCGGAGACAGGTTGGCCATCTGCAAAGTTGACCAGTTGCTTCTGGGTCAGCTTACCGTCGTTGTAATCGAACACCGCCACTTGCGCGCTCATCTCGGTGGTCAGCCAGGCGTGCTTGCCGTCTGCGGTGAACAGCAAGTGCCGCGGGCCGCTGCCCGGTGGCAATTGCACAAACGCAGGGTCGGCCGGGGTCAGCGGCAGTTCATGGTTGGCCTTGGGGTCGTAGTGGTAGGCGAAGATCTTGTCTGCCCCCAGGTCCTGCACAAACACGTATTTGCCGTCTGGCGAAGACACCACCGAATGCACATGGTTGGACGCCTGGCGCTCAGGGTTGACCCGGCTGGCCGGGTGCCCGCTCAACTGCACCGGCGGCGACAGCTTGCCTTCAGCGTCTACCGGCAATACCGCGAGGCTTCCGCCTGGATCTTCCAGCACAGAATAGTTGGCCACGAACAAGTAGCGCCCGTCGCCGGCCAGGCTGGAATAGGTCGGCTCATTGCCCAGGCTCTGCACCTGGTTGATCAGGGTCAACTGATGGTTTTTCGGGTCGATGCTGTAGCTGCTCACGCGCCCCACCGGGTCTTTTTGGCCCGGGCCGTTTTCATTCACCACAAACAGGTGCTTCTGGTCTTTGGACAGGGTCAGCCACGACGGGTTGGCCGCCTTGGCGGCGAGCACCGGCTGGCCGCTGAACTGCCCGGTGCGGCTGTCGAACTGCAAACGGTAGATGCCTTCACTGGAGCCAGCGGTGTAGCTGCCCACCAGCAATTCAAAGGTATCCACCGGCGCGGCCTGGACCGACATCGCGCCTACACTGCCGGCCATCAGCAGGGGCCAGAATTTACGCATCATCATCCGCTTCATCCTCGTCATTATTGTTGCCGGTGACGCCGCTCATGCAGACCAGGCGGTGTTCGCCCGAGTCACCGGTAAGGGTCCAGCTTTGCAGGGTTTGATCAAAGGTCGCCGCCTTGACCTGCTCCAGGCTGAAATTCCAGCGCTTCTCGGCGCGACCGTCCATGCAGCTGATCAGTAACTTCTGGTCATCCAGGCTGAAATCAAAGGTATGCAGGCCATCGATTTCGACCATCTGGCAGTCTTTAAACGCGTCGAGCAAGGTAGCGGTGTCGGCAGTCATAACCATCAATCATCAAGAGGAAAGACCTCATGATAGGTCAAATCGTTGCATCGGCCTAAGCCGCCATTAGAGGCGGCATTGCGATATCACCCGTGCGTACAGGCATTGGCCGGGTGATGGCAAATACCATCGTTCACATCCGGCCATAAATTCGCTCGGCGGTGACACCGCCATGAACAGCGGCAGGAGCCCGCCGCGAAACAGTTGCCAACGTATTCCCCAAGAAACCCAAAGCCTGCTGACGTATTTTTTCCAGCACTTTCGCGGTGCACCCCGCGAGGGTTCCACATCAGTAAGGAGGCGTTTCCATGATTTCCAGCAGCAGAGCCCCACGTGCTTTCCAGACCGTCACCCGACCGCTTGAACCCGCCCCGCTGAACTCCGCTCCTTCCCCGGGCCCAACCCCTGCGCGTCCCCTGCCCCTGCCCCGCTCGTCGGCCCCGCCAGTGCCGACGCCCGCGCAGACGACGGCCCAAGGGGTGAACGTACGCTTCGCGACACGTCCCACGGTCCGGTCGGTGGTCTCGCAGTTACTGGATGAGGCGATCAAACAGCTATTGCCCACCCTGCAACTGGACCTGGCACACACCTCGCTGTCGCGAGCGGCCGCAGATACCTCGGCGCAACAACGGCCGACCCCACTGCTGGAAGTGGCCCTGCATCACCTAATTGACCGTGACGAACTGGATTTCAACGACGCGACCTTCGACCCGCCCTTGAGCGACCCGCAAAAGCAGGCCGTCGAACTGGCGATACGCAGCCTTCGCGAACTACTCAAGCCCGCATTCCAGCAAGCCCTCACCCGCTACTGGAGCGAGCCGGGCACGGGTGAAACCGGCAGCCGCTGGCTCGGACTCAGCAACACCCTCAGCAACACCTTGCGCACCGCAGCGCTGACTCAGCCGGGGCTTACTGACGCGCACCAGGACACCCTCGACCAGATCGTGACCTGGCCCGACAGCACCCAACGCCAGCGCGCCAAGGGTAAAGATGCCGCCAGCGTATTCGTGCTCGACTCCACCCTGACGCACTCCGGCAGTACCTCCACCATGCTCAGTCCGGACCTGCTGATTACCCGGCAAATCGATGGCCAGACCCGGGTGCTGCATGCCACTGCGGCGGGCGTCATCACGCCCTATGCTTCTCTGGAAGACTTCGGCAAGGCATGGGGCAAGCGACTGGAGCAGGCCTATGTGTTCGAGGCCTTGAGCTGGAAACGCCAGGAACCCCAGGGAAATGTGTTCGATACCCAGGCGGCACTATTGCTCAATTGGCAGTTGGAGAACCTAACGTCCATTGCAGTGCCCGGCAAGGGCACCCTCAACGAGCTGGAGCAGGCCTTTGCCCGGGCGAGCAATCCGGCCCCCTGGTTTACCGATGCCTATACTCCGCCGGCGGGCACGCTTGAGCAGATGCGCGAGAAACTCCCCACCTGGATGGGTCGGGCCACCCCGGCAGAACGCCTCGCCTACAGCACCCGCACGCTGGAGCTGGCAAGCAGTGTGCAACGCAATCAGGGGCGCACCTTCCTCACCGACATTCCCGACATCCGTGAATTTACCCGGCAACAACTGCAACCCTTGCTGCAGCCCCTGGGTTTGCAGGCCGACCAGGTACAGGTCACCTTCAAGGTGCCGGTGGGTGACTTGGGCAGCGGCTATATCGAACGGGTGCCCATGAGCCTGACCGACATGGCCTTGCGTAATCTCGCCGGGCTGCCCAAGGGCGAGATGGAGGTGCGCCACCACGGCCAACTGCTGCGCGACGCCGCCCTGCCACAACAGCTCAAGCAGATCATTACCCAGGTCGACATCGGTACAACGTACCCGGCCTTGCTCCAACGCCAGTTGCTCGATGACACGCCCACCGCCCGCGAGCGCAGCACCCTGTTCGCCGAACAAGTGCCCATCCAGTTGTCGATGCAAGCCCTGGAGCTCAAGCTCAAGGGCGCAGCCGGTATCAGTGCGCGTGGCTACCAATACCTTGAAGCCGTGCTCAAACCCGGTGTCGGCGAGAAAACCGTCGATGGCCACCCTATCGTCATGCGGCCCCTGGCGTTTTTACGCAAGCCGGGGGCAACTCCCGATGTGGTCACCAACATGTTTGTGATTGAACCCCAAAACGCGGCCAACGGCCCGCACCTGCTCTACCGGCCCATGCTGGCACCTGCGCTGCAGGAATTTGCCACCCGCCAGGCCCTGCTGGAGGCGGTGCAACAACCCGGCCCGCTGCAGCAAAGCATACTGGCCTGGCTACCCGACGACCGTACACGTGCGGTGTATGGCAATGGTGGTTTCAACATTCCGAATATTGCTCATTACTACCGCTCAAATGAGTTCGACGCCCCCGATACACCGGCGCCCACGGCCCTGGCCACGGACGGCTATGCGCCAGCAAAGACCCTGGCCCGTGACCTGCACGACGGCCGGTTGATGGAGCATCTGTTCAACGCCAATGCCCGTAGCCTGGTTGACCTCGCGCAAGGGCAGTCAGTGTCCGACACGCAAAGCCGCTGGGCCTCCTACAAGGAGCTTGGCTGGCTGTTGTTCAACACCGTGCTCCCTGTTTTGCGGGGGCCGGGTGCGATGGCGGGCTGGCTGGTGCAGTTGGCCAATACCGAAGAGGACATCAAGAAGCTGACCAACCTGGATAACCAGGACGCCTCGGCGGCAACGGTCGACCTTCTGGTCAATGTCGCCTTGTTGTTGGCCCATGCCGGTACATCCGGTTCGACCACGCCCGTGGAAAAATTCGAGGAGACGGCGCGCCCCGCAGGCCCGGCGCTACGCCAACCCAACGCTGAACCGACGCCACCGCGTGCCATGGCCCGCCAAAGCCCGGCCCCGGACGCCCCTGGCGTGATTGGCAACCACAGCACCGCGCTGGATTTTTCCTTCTCCAGCCCACGGGCATTGACACCTGGGGAGCACGCGCAAATTGAGTCGTTCAAAGTGCCCGCCCCGTCCGGTGTTGGAGCTGCGATTGCCGAAGGCCCACAAAGGGGCCTGTACCGGGTCCATGAGAGGTTGTATGCGCAGGTTGATGGCCATTGGTTTCGCGCCGCCAGTGACCTGGATGGCGTGTTCATCATTGATGCAAACCACAAGGCACGTACCGGGCCGCCACTGATCCGTGACGCGCAAGGCCATTGGAGTTTTGATACCCGGCCCAAATTGAGAGGCGGGGCCGGTAACGCCAAAAGTATCGCCGCCCGGCTGAAAAAGAATGCGCAGGTCGAGCGAGAGATGCAGGCCCAGAACAGTGCGCGCGTTGGCGCTAACTTGCCGGTATTCGTCGCGCGCGATGCAATCAAGCATCAAACGCTCGAAATCAACACCGACTATCACAGTGCTCGCAAGAAACTCCAGGAGCTCTGGAAAGAGAACAACCTGGGCGAGCAACGAGGGCAGCTCACCGAGCAAATTAAAACCCAACTAGAGGCCACCAATAAGCTGAAAGCTGAACTGGAGAAAAGCCTCATAAAGCTGGAGGAAAAAACCAACACCGCCTACGCCGCCCTCCAGGAACAGGTCGAGACCCTGAACCCGAGAAAACTCGGCGGCTGGGACGACACCTCGGAAAACAAACGCCAGCGCTCCATTGACTATCAGGGCATGTTCACGATTTACCGCGATATCGAAAGCCTGCGCATCGGCCTGGTCAATGACAGTAATACCTTTGGCGTTGGCGGTGCCCCCATAGGACAAATACTGCGCGACGCGGGGACGGGCAACAGGCTGGCCTATGACGAATTGCAGGAAACCTTGAAGCGTGGCTACCACGACCGTGAAAAGCTGTGTGAAGCGGCGCAAGCCACGCAGACCGCCCTCGAAAAATGGAAAAACGACTCCGCGTACGGCAACAAAAAAGCCGAGGAGCACCTGAAAACCCAGAAGGCCTGGCCCCCCGCCTTTACCGTTCTGAAGATGAGGCTGGGGGTGCTGTCACATCTCAAGGAACTCGCTCTTAACCGGCTGACTCGCAGCACCGAACCTTCCGAGATGTTTTTTTTGCAGCGCTTCAAAGACAACGACCTCAAATCGGTCTCCAGCGCCTTTCTGGAACAGCAACAATACAGCGGCTATACCCTGGCGGAGCGCAAGGCCACCTTGCAGACGGTGATCGACAAATACCAACGGTCCTTGAGCGATATGACCTCGCTGCACGAGGAAAACCCCGCATTCTTTCGCGATGAATACCGCCAGGCCCTTGCGGATCGCCTCAACGACGTCATCAACGATGCCCGGACGCAACTGGCCGAGGTGATGGGAGAGGAGCAATCGTTGAGCCCCGCCGTGGCGAAGCATGCCGAAAAACAGCGTAAACCGGCCAACCAACGGGTGTTCAACACCCGAGATAAAGAAACCTTGATTGGCAGCCTGCGGCGCCCCCAAGCCGGGGAATCGCACCCTATCATCGACGTACTTGACGCACAAACCGGGCGCCCCATTGCCAGTTACAGCGAACACCCCACAGAGCATGAATGGGTAAAGATCGTCCCCGCTCAACCGGTACCCAGAGCCCCGGCCACGCCCTCCCCCAAATCCCTGGCATCCTACAGGTCAGACGGCCAACGGCTGATGGACGAAGGCGCCTCGATCGAGCGCTCGATTTTGTTCCAGAAAAAAAAGCTTGGGGACCCATTGCGCAGGGAAAGCCTCAACCCGCTGGACTGGAACGACATGCTCGAAGCCCAGGCCGAAAAGCTCGAACGCATGGCACAACGAACCGCCGCCGAACATGGCACCGACCCAAAGGCCACTGAACTGGTCAAGCAGTGGAACAGTGCCGTTGGCGAGATGCGCAAAAACGCCCGCCAGCATTGCGCCGACGGTTACATGGCATTGCCACCCAAACCCGCAAACGTCGATTTTCTATGGCAGCACGGGTTTGTCGACATAAACCTGTTACGCCGGGATATTGCGACCAAAAGCGGCGACGTGTTTACCGAGTATGCGGTGCGCAAAAAAGACCAGGGTGAGGTGCTGTGGTATGCCCACTTTCACTACCCGGCCAAAGGCTCGCCACGCAATCTCTATACGGCGGCCCATCTGAAAATCCCGTCCCAGCGCACCAAGACCCAGAAGGACTTGATTGCCGAAGCCGGCAACAACCGGGTGGTCGAGCAAATCACTCGGGCGCGTATTGGATCGCCACTCGATGAGAAGCTGTTTCTGAAACTCTGACGCCAAAAAAAGCCGCACACTGTGCGGCTTTGTTAAAGCGCAAGGCTTAGTGGGCGAACAACGAATTGCCCTTTTGCCCCGCCAGTTTCTCGGGCTTGATCAGGAAGCGCGCCAGCGCCGGCAACAGCCACAACGCGCCGAACATGTTCCACAGCAGCATGAAGGTCAGCATCAGGCCCATGTCGGCCTGGAACTTGATGGCCGAGAAGATCCAGGTGCACACGCCGATCGCCAGGCACAGGCCGGTGAACAGCACGGCTTTGCCGGTAGACTTGAGCGTCTGGTAGTAGGCTTCCTGCAACGGCAAACCGGCGCGCAGGAAACTCTCCAGGCGGCTGTAGATGTAAATGCCGTAGTCCACGCCAATCCCCACGCCCAGCGCCACCACCGGCAAGGTCGCGACCTTGACGCCGATGCCCATGAACGCCATCAGCGCGTTGCCCAGCACCGAGGTCAGCACCAGCGGCAGCACAATGCACAGGGTCGCTGCCCACGAGCGGAAGGTGATCATGCACATGGTGGCCACGCACAGGTACACCAGGATCAGGATGGTCAGCTCGGACTCCTTGATCACCTCGTTGGTGGCCGCTTCGATCCCGGCGTTACCCGCGGCGAGGATGAATTCCAGGCCGTCCCTGTTGTTTTCCCTGGCGAAGTCCTGCACTGCATGCACCGCACGGTCGAGGGTTTCGGCCTTGTGGTCATTGAGGAACACCAGCACCGGCGCCAGGGAGCAATTGTTGTTGTACAGGCCATCGGCGCGGGCGATGGAGTTGTTCAGCACATCCGGGTTGCGCGACAGGGTTTCCCATTTCAGGTTGCCCTCGTTCATGCCCTTGATCATCTGCTTGGACACGGTCACCAGCGAGATGGCCGACTGCACACCCTCGGTGTTCTGCATCTTCCACATCAACTGGTCGATGGGTGCCATGGCCTCATAACGCGAGCAGCCTTCGGGCGGGGTCTTGACCATCACCACCAGCACGTCGGAACTGGTGGAATAGTTGTTGATGATGAAGTTGTTGTCCTTGTTGTAGCGTGAGTCCGGGCGCAGCTCCGGCGCGCCCTGGTCGAGGTCGCCGATCTTCAGGTTCTGGCTGTACCACAGGCCGCCACCGAAGGCGACCAATGCCAGGGCAATCGACACCGGCGCGACTTTGGGGCTGGCGAACTTCGACAGCAGGCGCCAGAACGGGTGTTCGCGGTGCGCGTCCTTTTTGCTTTTGGCGATGGCGCGCTTGCTGATACCCACATAGGAAATCGCCACCGGCAGCAGGATCAGGTTGGTGAACACGATGACCGCTACACCCACCGAGGCGCCGATCGCCAGTTCGCGGATCACGCCGATATCGATGATCAGCAGGGTGATAAAACCGACCGCATCGGCGAGGATCGCGATCATTCCCGGCAGGAACAACTGGCGAAAGGTGCGCCGGGCGGCAGTCAGGGCATTGTCGGCATCACTGGATTGCAGGGCGATCCCGTTGATCTTCTGTACGCCGTGGGAAATACCGATGGCGAAGATCAGGAACGGCACCAGCATCGAGTAGGGATCCAGCCCGAACCCCAGGGCATGCATCAGCCCCAGTTGCCAGATAACCGCCACCAGCGTGGTGCTCAACACCGCGATGGTGCTGCGCAGGCAGTTGGTGAACCACAGCAGCAGCACCAGGGTGATGACGAACGCGATGCCAAAGAACAGCACCACCATCACCAGGCCGTCGATCAGGTCGCCGACCTTCTTGGCAAAACCGACAATGTGGATCTTGACGTTGGGGTTCTGCGCTTCGAACTTGTCGCGGATCTTGTCTTCGAGTTCATGGGAAAACTTGCGGTAATCCAGGGCCAGCAGCTTGCCTTGGTCTTGCGGGTCGGGGTAGGACTCCAGCAGCGGAATGTCGACGATGCTCGACTTGAAGTCGTTGGCCACCAGCCGCCCGACCTGCCCGGACTTGAGCACGTTGTTGCGCAACTGATCGAGGCTTTCCGGCGAGCCGTTGTAGCTCTGCGGGATCACTTCACCGCCGGCAAAGCCTTCTTCGGTGACTTCAGTCCAGCGTACGCTGGGGCTCCACAAGGACTTGAGCCCGGAGCGGTCAACGCCGGAAATGTAAAACACCTCGTCGTTGATCTGACGCAGGGTCTCCATGTACTCCTTGGTAAAGATGTCACCGTCCTTGGCTTCCACCGAGATGCGCACCGTGTTGCCCAGGTTCGCCAGGTCGTTGCGGTGCTCCATCATCTTTTCGATGAAGGGGTGCTTTAAGGGGATCATTTTTTCGAAGCTGGTGGACGGGCGAATTAACGTCGCCTGCCAGAACAGGAAAATACTCACCACCAGGCAGATGATGATCACTGCCGGGCGGTTATTGAAAATCAGGCGCTCGAGAAACGTGGCCTTGTCGTTGTGATGACTGCTCATGGTGTCCCCGCCTTCTTATTGTTTTATCGGCTCGGCACCGGTCGGCGTTGCGACGCGTACGCCACCCTGCCCCACCAGAATCAAGTTGCCGTTGCCCGCCGCCGTGACCGCCGACAGCGAAATACGGTCCGGGCGATTGAATACGCTGAAGGTCAGCCCGTCGTCGTGGCTGACCACCACGCTGCCGCCGTTGCCCACCACCACGATGGAGCCGTCGTCCAGCAGGGTCGCCCCCGACAAGCCGAACTCCAGCGCGCCGCGGGTGGCGTTCAACTCGACCGGCTCCCAGGTGCTGCCAAAATCGGTGGAGCGAAACAGGTTGCCGCGCAGACCGTACGCCAACAGGGTTTGGGGCTGGGCGGTACCGATCACACCAAACAGCGAACCCTCGTAGGGGCCTTCGAGTTTTTCCCAGGTTTGGCCCTCGTCGTGGGAGCGGAACATGCTGCCCTGCTCGCCGACGATAAACAGCCCGGCGTCTTTCACCTCGGCGATGGCGTTGAGGTGAAACTGGTCTTCGTTGTCGAGGCGGTCGCTGACGTCGTCCCAGGTCTTGCCGCCGTCGGTGGTTTCGATCAGCGCACCGTAGGCGCCCACGGCAAAACCGTTGCTGGCGTCCTTGAACCAGACGTCGAGCAGCGGTGCTTCGCGTTTCAGGTCCTGGAATTGTTGGGCCCAGGTCCCGCCGCCATCGGTGGTGGCGAGGATCTGTGCGTCATGGCCCACCGCCCAGCCGTGCTGCTCGTCGGCGAAAAACACCGCCGTCAGCAGTTGCCGGGTGGGGACTTTGGCTTGAGTCCAGGTGGCGCCCTGGTCGTCGGAATAGAGGATGTGCCCGCGATCACCGACCGTGACCAGGCGCTTGCCTGCGTGCACCACGTCGATCATCAGGCTTTTGGCGGCCTTGGGGGAATCAATGGCAAACACCGCTGCGCCGGTGGTTTCAGTGGCGGCGTGGGCAGGTGTCGACAACGCGACAACGCCCAGCAACGAGAGCGCTGTGGCCAGCAATGCGACCCTGCGCGTGGCCTTCGGGCGGTAAAACACCACACCCATGACAGGCTCACTCATAGACCTTTCTCCCATTTATTATTGTTAGGTCGTCTTGCCGTGCGGAGCCCTGAAACCTGCAATCTAGAGCGCCTTGGGCAAGCTGGGCCATCCTAGCGGGCTTTGGAATCGTCTGACAATCGGCGCTACGTTATGTTTTGTTAACTGGAGGGGTTTGGGCCGGTGCTGAATGTAGTGCTATCAGCAGCGGTGATCCGTGGAGGGGGCCGTTGTGGTGAGGGAGCTTGCTCCCGCTGGAGTGCGCAGCGCTCCCACGCTTTTTGGGGGCCGCTGCGCAGCCCAGCGGGAGCAAGCTCCCTCGCCACGGGTGAGGTGTGAGCTTTGGGAATGAACATTTATTCTATGTGTTGAGTTTTGGGAATATTTATTCCATAAATAGGCTTCTCAAAATAATAATTTGAAGGAACCCGGCTATGCGCGAACTCGGAATCGGTCTGATTGGCACAGGCTTTATGGGGCGTGCCCACGCTCTGGCCTTTAATAACGCGCGGGCGGTGTTTGAGCTGCCGGTGAAGCTGACACTGGCCGCTTTGGCCGATGCCAATACCGAGCGCGCTACGCGCTGCGCCAGTGACTGGGGGTTTGCCAGGGCCCATGGCGACTGGCAGCAGTTGATCGACGATCCCAAGGTCGATGTCGTCGCCATCACCACGCCGAATCATTTGCATTACCCCATGGCCATGGCGGCGCTGGCGGCGGGCAAGGCGGTGTACTGCGAGAAGCCGCTGGCGGTCAGCCTGGAGCAGGCGGCAGCCATGCGCGAGGCGGCCAGCAAGGCCGGGGTGGTGACGCGGGTGGGTTACAACTATCAGCACAACCCGATGATTGGCCTGGCCCGGCAGTTGATCGCCAGCGGCGAGTTGGGGGAGATCATCAGTTTTCAGGGGGAATTCAGCGAGGATTTCATGGCGGATGCGGCGTCGCCCTGGTCGTGGCGCTGTGAGGTCGGGCATGCCGGCGGTGCATTGGCGGACTTGGGCAGCCATTTGCTGTCGATGGCGCGGTATTTGGTGGGGGATGTGCTGAGTGTGTGTGCCGATACACAGACGGTGCACGCGCAGCGGCCCGGCACTGCCGGGAGTGAGACGCTGCGGGAGATTGCAGTGGATGATCAGGTGCATGCGTTGCTGCGCTTTGCCAATGGTGCGCGGGGGACGGTGAGCAGTAGTTGGCTGAAGCATGGGTATAAGAATCACCTGAGTTTTGAGATCAGTGGCACCCAGGGCACGTTGTTGTTTGATCAGGAACGGCTGAATGAATTGCAGCTGTTTCGGGTTGGGCAGGATGGGTTTCAGCGCTTGCTGGCGGGGCCTTCGTTGCCGGGGTATGCGGCGTTCAGCCCGGCGCCGGGGCATCAGTTGGGGTACAACGAGTTGAAGACGCTGGAGGTGCATGAGCTGCTGATGGCGTTGGCTGGCAAGGGTGGCGATGGGACGGATTTTGCGGCGGCGTGGGAGGTTGAGCGGTTGGCGACGGCGATTCGGGTGGCGGCCAGGGAGGAGCGGTGGGTCAGGCTGAGTGAGGTTTGAAGGATAGAGGAGATTCAAATGTGGGAGCCGGGCTTGCCCGCGATAGCGGTGTGTCAGGCACCCTATCAGGTGACTGGTACACCGCTATCGCAGGCAAGCCAGCTCCCACAGAAGCCAGCTCCCACAGAAGCCAGCTTCTACAGAAGCCAGCTCCCCACGTTAGATTTTCATTGTGCTTGGGATTTGCGCATCAGGCGGTAGGCGGCCGGGATGACGAAGAGTGAGAGCAGCGGTGCGGTGAGCATGCCACCGATCATTGGGGCGGCAATCCGGCTCATGACTTCGCTGCCGGTGCCGCCGCCCAACAGGATCGGCAGCAAGCCGGCGATGATCACGGCCACGGTCATCGCCTTTGGGCGCACGCGCAATACGGCACCTTCGATGATGGCTTGCAGCAATGCCCGGTCCCCGCCTCCTTGGCGTTCAGCCCAGGCGTTTTTCAGGTACAGCAGCATGATCACGCCGAACTCGGCCGACACACCCGCCAATGCGATAAACCCGACGCCGGTCGCCACCGACAGGTTGAAGCCCAGCCAGTACAACAACCAGACCCCACCGGTCAGCGCAAACGGCAATGTGGCGAGGATCAGCAGCGCCTCATCCACCCGGCGGAATGTCAGGTACAGCAATACGAAGATGATCAGCAATGTCGCCGGCACCACCAGCTTCAGGCGTTCATTGGCCCGCTCCAGGAACTCGAACTGCCCCGAATAGCTGAGGCTCATGCCCGGCTGCAACTGCACTTGCTGGTTGATCGCCTCACGCAGGTCCTTCACCACCGACGCCAAATCACGGTCGCGCACGTCGATGTACACCCAGCCGGAAGGCCGGGCGTTTTCGCTCTTGAGCATCGGCGGGCCTTCGGTGACCTTTATGTTGGCCACCGTGCCCAGCGTGATCTGGCTGCCCGACGGGGTGTAAATCGGCAGGTTGCTCAAGGCACTCACCGAGTCGCGCCATTCTTTCGGGTAACGCAGGTTGATGGGAAACCGCGCCAGGCCTTCGACGGTCTCGCCGATGTTTTCACCGCCAATCGCCCCGGAGACGATGGACTGCACATCGGTGATGTTCAGGCCATAACGCGCAGCCGCCGGGCGATCAATATCCACGTCGATGTAACGCCCGCCGGTCAGGCGTTCAGCCAGGGCCGAACTGACGCCGGGCACCGTCTTGGCGACTTTTTCCACGGCCTGTGTCACCGCGTCGATCTGCATCAGGCTGGTGCCCGCGACCTTCACGCCAATCGGGCTTTTGACCCCGGTGGCGAGCATGTCGATGCGGTTGCGGATCGGCGGGATCCAGATGTTCGTCAGCCCTGGCACCTGCACCACACGGTCGAGTTCCTTCACCAGTTTTTCCGGGGTCATGCCGGGGCGCCATTGGTCTCGCGGCTTGAACTCGATGGTGGTTTCGAACATTTCCAGCGGGGCCGGGTCGGTGGCGGTTTCTGCACGGCCAGCCTTGCCAAACACATGGGCAACTTCCGGCACACTCTTGATCAAGCGGTCGGTACGTTGCAGCAACGCGCCCGCGGTTTGCGTCGACAGCCCCGGCAGCGCCGACGGCATGTACAGCAGGTCGCCCTCATCCAGCGGCGGCAGGAATTCACCGCCCAGCTGCGACATCGGCCACAGCGCACTGGCGACCATCAACAGCGCCACCAGCAAGGTCATGCGCGGCCAGCGCAATACGGCTTCCAGGGCCGGTTGATAGAGTTTGATCAGGCCACGATTCAGCGGGTTGCGTTGCTCGTCGGGGATGCGCCCGCGAATCCAGTAACCCATCAGCACCGGGATCAAAGTCACCGACAACCCTGCCGCTGCGGCCATGGCGTAGGTCTTGGTGTAGGCCAGCGGCCCGAACAGCCGGCCTTCCTGGGCTTGCAGGGTGAACACCGGGATAAACGACAAGGTGATGATCAGCAGGCAGAAAAACAGCGCAGGTCCCACCTCCACCGCTGCGTCGGTGATGACCTTCCAATGTTCATCGCCCTTCAGCTCGCGGTTCGGATGCGCGTGGTGCCAGGCCTCGATTTTCTTGTGGGCATTCTCGATCATCACCACTGCGCCATCGACCATTGCACCGATAGCGATTGCAATCCCGCCCAGGGACATGATGTTGGCATTGATGCCCTGGAAACGCATGACGATAAAGGCGATCAACACTCCCACCGGCAACGAGATGATCGCCACCAGCGAGGAGCGCAGGTGCCAGAGGAAAATCCCGCACACCAAGGCCACCACCAGGAACTCTTCCAGCAACTTGTGGCTGAGGTTGTCCACGGCGCGGTCGATGAGTTTGCTGCGATCGTAGGTGGTGACGATTTCCACGCCGGGCGGCAAGCTGGTTTTCAGTTGCTCCAGCTTGCTCTTGACCGCCGCAATGGCCTCGCGGGCATTCTTGCCGCTGCGCAGGATCACCACGCCGCCCACCGCTTCACCTTCGCCGTCCAGCTCACTGATGCCCCGGCGCATGTCCGGGCCCAACTGGATCGTCGCCACATCCCCCAGGGTCACCGGCACGTTGTTGGTGGCGAGCCGCAGGGGGATGCCGCGAAAGTCCTCCAGGGTTTTCAGGTAACCGGAGGCGCGCACCATGTATTCCGACTCGCCCATGTTCAGTACCGAGCCACCGGTTTCCTGGTTGGCCTTGCCGATGGCTTCCACCACCTGGGCCTGGGTGATGCCGCGACTGGCCAGCGCCAGCGGATCGATCTGCACCTGGTACTGCTTGACCTGGCCGCCGATGGTCGCCACTTCGGCGACGTTGGGCAGGGTCTTGAGTTCGAACTTGAGGAACCAGTCCTGCAACGAGCGCAGCTGCGCCAGGTCATGTTTGCCGGTGCGGTCCACCAGGGCGTACTGGTAGATCCAGCCGACACCCGTGGCGTCCGGGCCCAGCGCCGGTTTGGCGGATGCGGGCAAACGCGCCTGCAACTGGCTCAGGTATTCCAGCACCCGCGAGCGCGCCCAATACAGGTCGGTGCCTTCGTCAAACAGCACGTAGACGTAGCTGTCGCCAAAGAACGAAAAGCCGCGCACGGTCTTCGCCCCCGGCACCGAGAGCATGGTGGTGGTCATCGGGTAAGTGACCTGGTTCTCGACAATCTGCGGCGCCTGGCCCGGGTAGGGCGTGCGGATGATCACCTGCACGTCCGACAGGTCCGGCAAGGCATCCACCGGGGTGTTTTGTACCGACCACAGGCCCCAGGCGGTGACAAACAGCGTGGCCAGCAGCACCAGAAAACGGTTGGCCACCGACCAGCGAATCAACAGGGCGATCATGGCCGGGCTCCCGGTTGCATGCTCATACCGTCCCTGGACCCCTCATTTGAAAAACCATCGGACGATTGAGCGGTAATCCCCGTCAAACTTGCTTCAGAGTCCAGCAGGAATTGACCCGAGGCGACCACCTGCTGGCCTTCCTGCAAGCCTGCAACGATTACAGTCTGGTCCTGGTTTTCGGCACCGGCCTGAACTTCTACCGGGCGATAACGCCCGCCCTCCTCGGCCACCATCACCAGCACGCGTTTGCCGGTGCGAATCAATGCCTCGCTTGGCAGCAACAGCACCGACTGCCCGGTGGCTTGCGCCAGATTCACCTGCGCGGTCATGCCGGGCCGCAACATGCCGTCCGGGTTGGGCAGCTCGACCCGAACCTGCACCGTGCGGCTGTCCATGGCGGTGGCCGGCAGAATCGCGGCGACGGTGCCTTTGACGACGCGCCCCGGCAACCCGACAAAACGGCTCTCGACGGATTGCCCAACGGCCAATGCGCCACTCTGGGCTTCAGGTACGGCGACTTGCAGCCACACGGTAGCAAGGCCATTGATGCGCGCCAGGGTTTGGCCCGCCGCAACGGTCATGCCCTCACGCACCTCCAGTGTTTGCAACGCGCCACCCAGCGGGCTGGTGATGGTCATCACCGATTGCACCCGGCCGCTGCGTTCCATCTGCGTGATCAGCCCGGCGGGCATGCCACTCAGGCGCAAGCGCTGGCGAGCGGCGGCCAACAGGCCGGGGTCGCTGTGGCGCAACGCAAGGAACTCTTCCTGGGCACCCGCCCATTCCGGCACCAGAATGTCAGCCAGCGGCGTCTGAGCCTTGAGCACATCACCCGTCGCACGCGCGTAAACCCGCTCCACAAACCCGACAGCGCGGGCCTGCACCACCGCCACCTCACGGTCGTTGAACGCCAGGACTCCCGACAACTCAAGACTCGACGCCAACACCCCCCGGCTGACACTGGCCAGGCGCACACCGATGTTCTGGGTCAGGCTCGAATCGATATGAATCGCCGCCCGTTCCTCGTCGCCACCGCCATAACGCGGCACCAACTGCATGTCCATAAACGGCGACTTGCCCGGCTTGTCGAACTTCTGCTGCGGGTACATCGGGTCGTACCAGTACAGCGCCTTTTTCTCGTCCGACGCCTGCATCGCCCCGGCCATGGACGGTTGCGCTACGCGCATCTGCGCCAGCCAATAGCCGCCACCCAGGCCCAGGAGTAATACCCCGCCCAGCAGGGCTACGTTCACGATTCGGTTATTCATTGGCAGGTTCCCCGTAAGCGAAATACAGCTGGGCGCCGATCAGGGCGCGCTGCTCAATGGCATCAATCTGTTTGAAGCGCGCCTCGACCAGCTCGCGGCGGGCGCTGACCACGTTCATCAGGTCGCCCTTGCCCGCGCGATAACCCGCCAGGCTCAGGGAAACCTTCTCCTCGGCCAACGGCACCAGGCTGTCCTGGCTGCGCTGCACGGCGCGGTCCAGGCGCTGATAATTGGCCAGGTCGTCTTCGAGTTCCTGGGTGTGTTCACGGGTCTTCGCTTCGCGTTCGGCATCCAGTTGGTCGAGTTCGGCCTGCTTGGCCGCGATGCCGGGGTTCTGTCGGCGACCGGGAAAAATCGGCAAGTCGAAGGTCAGTTGCAGGCTGACCATGTCGCCGTACTCACGGCCACGGTGCTGATAGTCGACCTCCCAACTCCAGTCCGAGGTCTTTTGCGCCTTGGCCTCGTTCAGTCGAGCTTCGGCCTCGCGGGTGCGCGGCACAAAGGCTTGCAGAACCGGATGCTGGTGCAGGTTGTGGGTGAAGCCGGTGGTGTCGACTTTCCAGTTCGGCAACTGCCCGCTGGGGGCTTCACTGGCGGCCGGGCCGATCCAGCGCTTGAGCGCGGCGCGGGCCTGGGCACGTTGCTGAGTCAGCTCGTCCTCGCGCTCGGCAAGGTCGGCGGCTTCCTGCCGGGGGATCACCGCGTCGGAAGGCTGGCCACGACCGCCGGCCAACTGCGCACGCACGGTGTCTTGCAGCAGGCGATTGTGTTGATAGAAGTCCTGGAACAGTGCCACTTTGCGTTCCACCGAATAGGCGCGAATCCACGCCTGGGCGGTGGCCTGCCGTACGTTCAAGCGTTCGATCCGGCCTTCGGCGGCAGCCGTATCCACCGTGGCCGAAGCCAACTCGACCCGCGCCTTGCGCTTGTCGCGACTGGGTACTTGTTGCTGGATGCCGATCATTTGCTCGGTCATGTCATCACCATACAACGTGCCGCGATTGGGCCCGCCAATGGGGAAATTCTGCAGGCCGACTACCAGTTTCGGGTCGGGCAGTTCACCCGCCGGAATCGCCGCCTGGGTCGCAGCCTGCAATTTGGAAGATTCAGCCGTCAGCGACGGCGCGTTGTTTTGCGCCAGGCGCAAGGCTTCGTCCAGGGTCAGCGCAGACGCCAGTGTCGGCCATACCAGCACGCCCACCACCAGGGCACGCACGCATAGGGAATTCATTTTGAAGTTTCCTGTTCTGTTGCGCTGCGCACCGCTTTACGCGGCCCACAGCAAGGCCATCCCGGGTCAGGGACGAGTCTTCAGGTGCAACAGGGTTCAGGTACGGGGCGGACGCCAGACGCCGGAAGGCGTGCGGTCGGGGATGAAATCAGAACCGAGGCTTGCCACCACGGGGGTGGAGACAGCAACAGGGGACTTGAGCACTGGCATCGACAGCTGCAACATGCCGCCGGTCTTGCATTCCTGCCCTGGCTTGCAGCTCTTGCCGTGGTCGGCGTGGCCGGCACCGTCCGCGCAACAGTCGGGGGACATGTCGCCCATCATCTGCATGTCGGACATCTGCATCGGGCACGGTTCGGTGCTTGAGGCCACACCCGCCATCCCGGTCAGGGGAAGCGTGAGGCTCAACAGCAGGACCAGGAAAAAACGCAGATAGCGGCTCATGGGGCGAGAGTCTAGACAAAAAGCGGTTAAGCAACAATTAACAAAAACCGGAGATTTGGCTTCCAGGCGCAGCAACAAAAAACCGCACCTGCTGGAGCAGGCGCGGCTTGGGTCAAACAGACAGCAGGATCAGTGCATGAAAATCGCGATCAGGATGATGACCGGGATAGGCACACCGAGGAAAAACAATAGTAATGAGCGCATGACGTTCTCCTTGAATTAACGAACAGGTGGCAGCGAAGTGGAGGTGGTGTAGGCATCGGTTTCCAGGTACACCACGGCATCCCGGCGACGACCGCCAAAGGTTGCCGCGAGGCTGGCAAAAAACGCACCGATCAACAGCGCCACGAAGGTCCACAGCGAGGTGTAGGCAGCCACTTTCGCAGCTGTGTCGGCAGCCTGTTTGGCTTTCAACTTGGCGTCATCCAGGGCTTTTTGGGCCTGGCCATAAACCTGGTCAACACGCGCCTCGGCATCGGCCTGGCTGAGGTTGGTGCGCTGGCTGATCAACTGTGCAAGGTATGCACGGTCTTCAGGGGCCAGCTGGCCGTTATTGCTTACGGTACGCGCAAAAATGCGCGCCACGACGCCGTGCACCGCGTCATCACTGACGGCCGCTGGGCGATCATCGCGGAACAGGCTGTCGACGTAGTAGCCGAAGTCTTCACCCTTGGTGGCAGCACCCGCCGCCTGGCTCATGCTACTGGCGGCACCCGAGGCCACGCTGGCACCGGCCTTTACACCACCGCTGACCACACTGCTGACCGAACCGACGATCAGCACCGCCGTCACCAGTGTCGCCACGGCCCAGGCCAGGAAGCCATGGGCGGTGTCGCGAAAGTACACCTCATCGCCGTGCATATTGGCCCACTTCACCCGCAGGCGACCGGCGAGATAACCGCCCATCCCCGACGCGATGATTTGCGTAACTGCCAGCCAGACAATGGTGGAAATGCCAAGCCCTTTAGCGCTGATGCCACTGTCGGCCCACGGCGAAACCGCCGAAAAGCCCAGGCCGAAGCCCAGCAATACCAGGATCAGGGACAACGCAGCTGCCGCAGCAGCCCCGGCAAAGATGGCGCCCCAGGAAACCCCGGAGAGCGCGCTCGATTCTTGCAGCGTGGATGAGGATGTGATCATTGTTGTTTTGCTCCAGGCATGAAAAATAGTGTTACAAGTCTCAAAAGGGACAGTGCAGTCGCCGTGCCAGGAACTTAAAAAATAAAAACCTATGTTTTTCAACATGTTAAGTAATTTGAACTAACTCAAACCATGCAACTTGCAAGATATGCCCTCAAGCAGCGGGCGTTATGCATTCCTCGTAGGAAACAACCGCGCGCACGGCCATGCTGGGCAAAAAATCCTACACACACAGCATTCGTTCAGAATCAGCGGGGTAAGGTGAATTGTGTCGTTTATGCCTACATAAATTTTTATTTAGGAAGCGGGCTATCATTTCTTGGCAAAATGCCCGCACTTCAGTGTGAATCGCTCACCAGGTAACCCTTATGACCCGCATTTTGACCATCGAGGACGACGCCGTAACGGCCCGCGAGATCGTTGCCGAGCTGAGTAGCCATGGACTGGACGTAGACTGGGTAGACAATGGCCGTGAAGGCCTGGTCCGCGCCGTCAGCGGTGATTACGACCTGATCACCCTCGACCGCATGCTCCCGGAACTGGATGGCCTGGCCATCGTCACCACCCTGCGCACCATCGGCGTGTCGACGCCGATCCTGATGATCAGCGCCCTGTCCGATGTGGACGAACGGGTACGCGGCCTGCGGGCCGGTGGTGATGACTACCTGACCAAACCATTCGCTTCCGACGAAATGGCTGCCCGCGTCGAAGTGCTGCTGCGCCGCAAAAGCACGGTCAAGGAATTCGAAACCGCCCTGCGTGTGGCCGATCTGGAATTGAACCTGATCAGCCGTGAAGCCAGCCGCGCCGAACAGCCCCTGAGCCTGTTGCCGACGGAATACAAACTGCTGGAATTCCTGATGCGCAACACCGGGCAAATTCTGTCGCGGATGATGATCTTCGAGGAAGTCTGGGGTTATCACTTCGACCCGGGCACCAACCTGATCGACGTGCACATCGGCCGCCTGCGCAAAAAAATCGACCCGCCGGGCCTCACGCCGCTGATCCGCACGGTACGAGGTTCCGGGTATGTCATTGCTGAACCCCTCTAAAGGCTGGCGCTCCTCCAGCAGCCGGCTGCTGGCGCTCTACAGTTCGTTGTTCGTGGCCTGGAGCTGCATCCTCATGGGCGTGCTGTACTACGAGGTGTCCGGTTACCTGGGCGACCTCTCGCGCCATTCGCTGATGCAACGCCAGCACTTGTTCCAGCGCTTTGACGGCGAAGAACTGGTGGAAGCCCTGACCACCAGCATGACCTTCGACATGAAGGGCGTTGACGCCTACGGCCTGTTCGACGATCAGTTCAACCCCATCAGCGGCCCGATCCGCGTGATACCGCCCGACCTGCCGATGGACGGACACATCCACGCCCTCGCCAACTGCATTGATTCCGACGACCCGAAACTGCCGCGCGACAGCTGCGACGCCGTGGCCACCCACACCGAAGACGGCCGCTGGCTAATCCTGGTGCGCGCCAATGGCTCGCTGTTCGGCGTGACACGCATCATCCTGCACGCCTTGCTATGGGGCATCACCCTGACGATCATTCCTGGCGCGGCCGGTTGGCACCTGCTCAGGCGGCGCCCGTTACGGCGGATTCGCGGGATCCAGGCCAGTGCCGAAGCTATCGTCGCCGGCGACCTGACCCACCGCTTGCCGCTGTCAGACCGGCGCGACGAACTGGACATGCTGGCGGCCATCGTCAACGCGATGCTCGACCGCATCGAGAAGCTGATGAACGAGGTCAAGGGCGTGTGCGACAACATCGCCCACGACCTGCGCACCCCGCTGACCCGCCTGCGGGCGCAGTTGTATCGGATCCAGCAGCAAGCCGATGAAGACGCACCCCACGCGCTGCAACTGGACGCGGCCATCGCCGAAACCGACACCCTGATGGCACGCTTTCGCGGCTTGCTGAGGATTTCCGAACTGGAAGACCACCAGCGCCGTTCAGGCTTCCTGGTGCTCGACCCCCTGCCCTTGCTGCAGGAACTCCACGACTTTTACCTGCCCCTGGCGGAAGAAGGCCAGATGGAGCTGCTGCTGCAAGTGCCGCCTTCGTTGCCCTGGATCACCGGCGACCGCGCCTTGCTGTTCGAAGCGCTGGCCAACCTGTTGAGCAACTCGATCAAGTTCACCCCACCGGGCGGCGAAGTGATTTTGCGGGGCGTAAACGATGCCGGCAGCACCCGCATCGAAGTGCTCGACTCCGGCCCCGGGATTCCGGCAGCGGAACGTGCAGCCGTGTTCCAGCGCTTTTACCGGGTAGACGAAGGCAATCAACAACAAGGCGGGTTTGGGTTAGGGCTATCGATCGTGGCCGCGATCATCAACCTGCACGGCTTCAAACTGGAAGTAGGCAGCAGCGAAAGCGGCGGCGCAAAATTGATCCTGGAATGCCGCCAACAACTGATGCCCGAAGCCTGAAGAACACCCCAACCCCAATGTAGGAGCTGGCTTGCCGGCGATGCAGACACCTCGGTGTATCAGGTACACCGAGCTGATGCGATCGCCGGCAAGCCAGCTCCTACAATTGAGCCTTATTAACCCGGGAAATTGCCCCGCAGCGCCTCAAGCCCACCGCTATACACACCGGCAAACAACTCCTCCACCGCCGCATCCGTCACACCGGCCACCGGGGTAAACACCCCCGACCAGGTGACCTTGGCGGAACTGGCAGTCAGCCCTTCTACCTTCAACGTCGCCAGGTACTCACTCACCGGAAACGGCGACTCGCTGATCGAGTAACTGTAGGTGCGTGCGACGTTATCAAACGTTTGCAGCCGCTCCACCACCACACCACCGTCTGCAGTTTGCAGATGACGCACACGCCCGCCTTCACTCGGCTCGCTCTTGGCGATAAAGGGCAGCCAGTCCGGCAGCGCATTAAAGCCGCCAACCAATTGCCATACCTGTTCGGCCGACACCGGGATTTCAATAACAGCAGATGCTTTTGCCACGATTAATACTCCAAACCATTCAAAAAATTAGATTGCCATGCTGTCGACAACGCCGCCGTCGACCCGCAACGCGGCACCGGTGGTTGCAGAGGACAACGGTGAAGCAATGTACGCCACCAGATTAGCCACTTCATCCACATTCGCGGCGCGCTGGATGATCGATGTCGGCCGGGCGTTGCGCACAAATACATCCGCCTCGTCCCGCGCACTGCGCCCGGACTTGGCCACCGCGTCCTTGAGCATGTGCTCCAGGCCGTCGGTAAAGGTCGGCCCCGGCAAAATAGCGTTGACCGTCACCCCGGTGCCCGCCAGCCGTTTGGCCAAGCCATGGGACACTGCCAGGTTGGCGCTTTTGGTGACGCCATAGTTGATCATGTCGGCCGGCGTTGCCACGCCCGATTCCGACGACACGAAGATCACCCGGCCCCAGCCCTGCTTGACCATGCCCGGCGTGTAGTGCCGCGACAAACGCACGCCGGAGATCACGTTGACCTCGTAGAAACGCGTCCACTCGCTGTCGGGTGCGTCGAAAAAATCCACGTCGTTGAAGATCCCGAGGTTGTTCACCAGGATGTCGGCCCGAGGTTCGGCGGCGAAGAGTTTTTCTGCGCCCTCGACGGTGCCCAGGTCGGCCACCAGCCCACGCAGTTCGGCACCCGGGACCGCCTGGCGAATCGTCGCCAGCGCCTCGTCGACCTTGCCCGATTCACGCCCGATCACCACCACCGTGGCGCCGGATTGTGCCAGCGCCTGGCTGATGCCCAGCCCTATGCCGGCGGTACTGCCACTGACGATTGCGACTTTGCCACTGATATCAATTTTCATCGTTCGCGTTCCTGTGGTTAGAGCGGCAGCGGTGCGCGGGCCGAAATCAATCGGGCATCGCGCAGGGCCTGCCAAAAGGCTGCGGGAATCTTCTCTGACAACGCCGCGACGTCTTCAGCAATTCGACCCGGACGACTGGCACCCGGAATCACCGTCGCCACTGCCGGATGAGCCAGGGAGAATTGCAGCGCAGCGGCTTTCACACTCACGCCATGAGCCGCAGCAATCGCCTTGATCTGCTCGACCTTGCTGATAATTGCCGGGCTGGCTTTCTGGTATTCAAAATGTGCGCCGCCCGCCAGGATGCCCGAGCTGTATGGGCCGCCGACCACGATCTCGACATTCTGCGCCAGCGCCGCGTCCATCAGGCGCTGCAAGGCACGTTCGTGGTCGAGCAAGGTGTAGCGGCCCGCCAGCAGGAAGCCATCAGGCTGGGCTTCGGTCAGGTCCAGGGTCAACTCGCACGGTTCCACGCGGTTGACGCCCAAGCCCCAGGCCTTGATCACGCCCTCTTCACGCAGGCGGGTCAGTACCTTGAAGGCACCGGTGCGCGCCTGGTTGAAGTAGTCGAGCCATTGGTCACCGTAGAAGTCCTGGGCGATGTCGTGAATCCACACGATGTCGAGGCGGTCGGTTTGCAGGCGGTTGAGGCTGTCCTCGATGGAACGCAGGGTGGCATCGGCGCTGTAGTCGTTGACCATTTTGTTCGGCCGGCCATGTTCGAACACACCGCTTTTCTCACCCAGGTCGCGGGCGCTTTCTTCCACTTCATCCAGGATCACCCGGCCGACCTTGGTACTAAGCACGTAGTCGTCACGGTTGTAGTTCGACAGGGCCTGGCCCAGGCGGATTTCCGACAGGCCCGAACCGTAGAACGGCGCGGTGTCGAAGTAACGCACGCCCTGGTTCCAGGCGGCCTCGACGGTGGCCTGTGCCTCCTCTTCTGGAATCGCGCGGAACATGTTGCCCAAGGGGGCGGTGCCAAAACCCAGCACGCCGGGCAATTTGTCTTTCAAGCTCATGGGTAAATCCTCAAGTGTTCAAGGCCGCTGTGTTGACCGTTGAGCAGATCGTAGATTGCAGAGATCGGACCGTCCAAGACATACTGCGACCAACTTGAGTCCCTACAGGTCTTACATGATCGATTTCCGCCAATTGCGCTACTTCGTTGTAGTCGCTGAAGAAGAACACGTGGGGCGTGCTGCCGAACGGCTGCACATCTCCCAATCGCCCCTGAGCCGGCAGATCGCCCAACTGGAAGAACGCCTGGGCCTGACCCTGTTCGAGCGCAGCCAACAGCGCATCCGCCTGATCCGCGACGGCCAGACGTTCCTGGCCGAAACCAAGGCGCTGTTGACCCACGCCAACCGCCTGGAGTCCCTGGGCCGGCGATTGGGCAAAGGCGAAGAAGGCGGTCTGTGCATCGGCTACATCGAAAACGCCATGCACGCAGGCGTGCTGCCGAATGCCTTGAAAGTGCTGCGCGAGGCACGGCCCAACGTGCACATCGCCCTGTACAACCTGCCCTCCATCGAGCAACTGGAAGGCTTGCGCCAACGCAGCCTGGACATCGCCCTGGTGGGTGAGCCACCGGCAGCGGACGATCCGGACCTGGTGGCCCTGCAAGTGCTGGACGACCCAATGTTACTGGCGCTGCCCGAACAGCATCCGCTGGCCAGCGTCAGCGAGTTGCTGCCCGAACACCTGGCCGAGCAGCAATGGATTGGTGTGCAACGCAAGCCTGGGGCGAACCCGGCGGATGACTTTGTCGCCGCGTGCATTCGGGCAGGCTTTACCCCGCAGATTCCGATGGAAGCCAGCGAGCCGTTTACCGCGCTGGGGTTGGTGGCGTCGGGGTTGGGTGTGGCGATGGTGCAAAAGGGTTTGAGCCGCAATGCGCCACCGGGCGTGGTGCTGCGGGAACTGCCGTGGCTGACCTACACCACACCGCTGTGGGCGGCGTGGCACCGGATCAATTTGCGGCCGTTGGTGGAGACGTTCAGGAAAGTGCTGACGGAGCGTTGAGGGTATTGGGGCATGTGTTATTGGATCGCCTGCCCCGATCAAATGTGGGAGCCGGGCTTGCCCGCGATGCAGGCACCTCGGTCTGTCAGTAAGACCGCGGTGATGCCATCGCAGGCAAGCCAGCTCCCACAGGGGTTCGGTGTTGTTGCTGAAAGTGGTGAAGGATCAGTAGCGCCAATGCCCCGGCACCCACAACCACTGCCCGTTCCCCCAGCGGTAGTGCCCCCGCACCCACTGGTACCCCGGCGCCGGAGCCACCGGCACTACTTCTACCAACGGCGGCGGGCGCCGTGGGTGAACAGGTTCAACGATGCAACCAGACAACGCAGCCGCCATCAATGTGGCGGTGAGCGTGGCCTTGAATAGACGGGACATGGCACGGTTCCCCAATGAAACTAGCCGTCGCCTGGGTGGCGGGCTTACCCGGGTTAAACGCTGCCAGCCGGGAAAATCCGTCGCCTGTCTCAGTTATTTTTGGCTACCTTGCCCTTCGCCTGCCCTTTCAAATACAACGCCTCCACCAGCCGCTGGCGCTCATCCCGGGGCAAGGTGCTGGCGAACTGCGCCAGGGTGTTGTCCACCAAAGCCCGCAGCGCCATGTCCGCTTCCCGGGCTTTGCCCAGGTCTGTCACCAAGGCCTCTCGGTCCAGGGTCGGCGCCTCCAATTGCTTGATCACATCCAGCCGCGCCTCGCGCCCGGCGAGCACCAGCGGTTGGCTGTCGGCGCGGTTCTGGCGCAACAGTTGACGCAGCTCCTTGCGCCGCTGCGGCGGCAGCTTGACCATCGCCTGGCGCAAGCCATGCTGGTTCACCACCGCTTCGGCGGGCTTGGCAGTCGCCAGCCAGTGGTACAGGCCACCGCCGACGCCGCCGATCAAAAACACGTTGAACAACACCGACACAACCAGCAGCGGCTTCAGGTACTTGGGTGACGGGGTCATTGCTCGCTTTCCTCGGCGTTGACGGTAAAGACGACATCGGCGTCGCCCTGGTCGAAGACACTCGGCAGCACTTCAGGACCGAGCATGGGCAGCGGCACACTCAATGACGCGACCAGGATGCCGGCGGCGATCCCCGCGACGCCCACGCCGACAAACCCGGCCGGCGACAGCCAGCCGGCGTAGCGCGCCCAGAAGGACCGGCGCTGGGGAAATGACTGGCGGATGTGCCGCGCCAGCGCCGGGTCGACGGGCGCCAGTTGATAGCCGTCCAACTGGCCATCGAGCCAGCGCGCCTGGTGCAGCACCTCAAGTACGCCGTTATTCCCTGCGTCCAGCAGTGCCTGGGCCTGCGCCTGTTCGGCGCGGGGCCAGCGGTGCAGGTGGCCGCCGTAAGCCTCGGCCAGTTGGGCAAATCGTTCAGGCGTCATGGTTTTCCCCTTCCTGGGCGGGCGGGCCCGGGTGTGTCGTCAAGGTAACTGCGCAAGTTGCGCCGCGCCCGTGACAGCAAGCTCTCCAGTGCCTCGACGCTGATGTTCATCAGCGCCGCGGCGTCGATATTCGACAGCTCTTGATAGTACTGCAGCACGATTGCCTCGCGCTGGCGATCAGGCAGCGACGCCAACGCCCGCGCCATGTGCTCACTGCGCGCGGCCGCTTCCAGCTGTTCATCGGGGGCGGGCGCGCTGTCGAGCACTTCGTGCATGGCCTCTTCGTCGTGCAACGGGCGCTCCTTGCGCCGGCGCAAATGGTCGTGGCACAGGTTGAGCACCACGCGGTGCAACCAGGTGTCGAAGCGTGCTTCGCCACTGCGCCAACTCGCGGCCTGGCGCCAGATACGCAGGAAGCTTTCCTGGGCCACGTCCCTGGCCTCGTCGGCATCCCCGAGGATCCGACTGGCGAGCGCGAGCAAACGCGGGAGCTTGCGCGTCACCATTTCGTTGATGGCCGCCGGTTCGTTGTTACCGATGCGGGCCAACAGCTCAACGTCCGGATCAGTGTCTTTCAATAGGGCAAGTCTCGGTCCGGTGGCTAAGGGTCAGGTTGACGAAGCTGTCAGCGAATCCAGTGCCCTTCCATCCAGTACCAGTTGGGGCCGCGTGATTCCCAGTGGCCTGGCTCCCAGCGGGCGTTGCGCATCACCGGCTGCCAGTGACCCGGCACCCAGGCATAGCCGCGCCCTTCGTAACGCCAGTGCCCGCGGTCCCACACATAGCCCTGGCGTTCGACGGGAACCGCCTCGACGCGCATCGGCGGCGGCGCATCGCGAATGATCACTTCGGTCTGGGCAAAGGTCGGCGTGCTGACCAGGGCGGCCAATGCCAGCGGGATCAACAGGGCAAAACGGAACGCGGCCAAAGGTCGTGCAAGTCTCATGACAACTCCTTCATCGGCGATCGCCAGTGATCGCAGCTGTAGGGTTGAACGGCAGGTGCTGAGGAAATCCGTCGCGCTGGAATCAATTTTTTTCGCGACCACTGCGCACGTCAGGCAGGGCCAGTATTGCCCAGGGTTTGCGGGGGTTTGATGAAATATGCAAAAAGCTGCGACGGATTTGGCCAGGCGGTCGCGTTCAAGGGTTAACCGCTGGCAATCGGCAGGCTCATCTGTTGATTGGCAGCGTTCACTACCTTGAGGAAATCACCATGTCTCGTCGAATTTCACTGCTGGTTGCCGCCGTCCTGCTCATGAACCTTGGCGGCTGCGTGTTCCTGCCGGGGCACCGCGAGCACTGCTGCTGGCGCGGGTACGGGGTAGTCACCGCACCGACTGCACAAGCGATCTCCTGAGTCGCTAACCGAAGGCTGCAAACCCTCTGCGCCCGGCTTTGAGCTCGGTGCGCAGTTCGCCGATAAGGTTTGAGATGGCACGGACGCTGTCCAGGCCCAGGGGAGACACGCGAGGCAGCAGCAAGTCGACGCGCCCGGAGGTGGGATCGAAGATATTGATGCGCAGCGAACCGTCGCTGTTCAACGAGCAGTCACAGGCGAGCGGCAGGAAGCCGGACTCCATGATGTGGCAAAACTCGGCAATTGAAAGCATTGGGCACCCTTTCCCTGGACCGGGCTCGGAGGACATGATCCGTCTAGGGTAGATGAGCTTTTTCAGCTTGCCCGGGAATTAAATCAAAAGTGATACTTAGTGCTCATTTAGCCTGAAACCGCTGGCCGGTTGACGCCAGAAAAACCACGTCACGACCTCCCATCCGATGCCGCGCGAAGCACTTGATTCCTGGCGATGATGGCCAGATGCTCTGGGCGTTTGCCACCCTCCGAGTACCTCCCGCATGAACATCGACCCGCCAAGCGAACCCGACAGTGCCGTGTACAAGACGTTGCTGGAATCGACCAAGGCCATTCCCTGGCGCATCGACTGGCAAACCATGACATTCAGCTACATCGGCCCACAAATCGAGGCGCTGCTGGGCTGGACACCGCAGAGCTGGGCCACCGTGGATGACTGGGTGGCACGCATGCACCCGGACGACCGCGAGTACGTGGTCAACTTCTGCGTCTCGCAGTCGCGCGCCGGCGTCGACCACGAAGCCGATTACCGGGCGCTGACCGCCAGCGGCGAGTACGTGTGGATTCGCGACGTGGTGCACGTACAGCGCAAGGACGGCGAGGTGCAGGCGCTGATCGGCTTCATGTTCGATATCAGCGAACGCAAGAAGACTGAAGAACACCTGATTCGCCTGCAGAAACAGCTGGAGGAATATTCATTCCAGGACGGCCTGACCGGCATCGCCAACCGGCGCATGTTCGACACCGTACTGGCGCGCGAGTGGGCCAGCGCCCTGCGCAGCCAATTGCCGCTGTCGTTGATCCTGTTGGATATCGACTATTTCAAGCAGTACAACGATCTCTACGGGCATATCAAGGGCGATGAATGCCTGCGCCAGGTGGCGCGCACGCTATCGCTGGCGGCCAACCGGCCACTGGACTTCATTGCACGCATTGGCGGCGAGGAGTTCGTGTGGTTGCTGCCGCAAACCGATGCCGAATCCGCTCGGCGCGTGGCCGATCGCTGCTTGCACCTGATACGCCAGCAACAGATCGAGCATGGGCATTCGGCAGTGTCCAACCTGTTCACGTTGAGCCTGGGCGTGGGCACCTGCACGGTAAAACCGGGCAGCGCGGCGCTGGCATTTGTCGAGGCGGTCGACAAGTTGTTGTACCAGGCCAAGCGCAATGGCCGGATGCGCGCGGAGTTTGCCGACGTGGCGGATTGATACAACGCTTGAATCGCAGGCAAAAAAAATCCCAAGTAGCTGATGGAAACTTGGGATTTAAAAATGCATAAACCGTGGGAGGTGAACGCACGGCTATTTTACCCACAGGGGAAACTTGCAACAAGATAATCTTCAACCTTTCGTCGGATTAAAACAACGCTAAGTCGTTCAATAACCACACTTTTTTAATGGATCCGATTTTTAAAGCGCCACTTTTTGGTGCAATACCCAGCGCGATTAAACATACCGCAATGTTTATTCCGCGACAAAAACAAGCTCATTGATTAAAGGGGCGTGGGCGACTTCAGATAACGTTCATTCAAGTGTTTGCACGGATCCACCAGTTCAAGTTCGTTCTGGGGCATGGTGCGCGAGACACTGGCTGCCTGGCGGCATAACGCCAGGCGCTCCGCCGCCTCTTCGCGCTGCCGATCAACCTGGGCATTCACCCGAACGAAATAGGCGCCCAGCACCACGGCCGTGCACAGAACCCCGACGACAAAGTAGCGGAAGGCGTTGGATTGAGGGGGCTCCAGCTCGCTCATACGCTCATTGCACCGTGTGTTTCTGATAGCGAACGTCGTCACACAGGGTTCCACTCACCTGCACCACTGCGGTGCAAATCTGGAAAATGGCATTGATCTCGTCCGCCGTTGCCAACCGAATAACCGTACCCATGCGCACCGCTTCCCAATGAGACGCTCAATTGTATGTAAATTGAAACACATCGGTTGTGGTGGATTTGTAAAACAGTCATCCGGATTACGCGTTAATCCTGTTCACGTCGCCTGAACTGCCCTGGCGCCAGCCCGTGGGCCTTGCGAAAACACCGGGAAAAATAGGCCTCGTCGGTAAACCCGCAACGGTGCGCAATTGCGCCAATCATCTGCGGGCTATTGAGCAGCAGCGTACGCGCCAGTTGCATGCGACGGTCGAGTACCAATTGGGAGAAGGGTTTGCCGGTTTCCTTGCGCAGCAGGTGGGTCAGGTAGTTGGGCGACAGGAAAGCGGCCGCCGCCGCGTCGGTCAGGTTCAGGGTGGGTTCGTGCAGATGCTCACGGATATAGCCCTGCACCCGCGCCAGGGCGTCCTTGCGGCCACGCCGGGTGGCGTTGTTGGCGGCGAAGGCCTGGAGCGGCTCGGCATACGCTTGGCAAACCAACCCGACCAACTGAAACAGGTAACCCTTGAGCCGCTCCCGGGCGCCGAAGCTGCGCTGGGCATCGAGGGCACGCATCTGCTCCAGCCAGGTTTTGACTTCCTCGAAAGCGGCATCATCGAGGATGAAGTCCAGCTGTTCCTGAAAGCGAAACGGCGACAGTTCCGGGGCCTGGCCGATGGGAATGTCTTCCAGGTCCAGCGGGTCGCAGGTCAGTTGCGGCAGGAAAAATCCCTGGCTGAAATTGATCAGCATGAAATCGCCGTCTTCGGGATGGGGAATCACGTGCAGGCGATGAGGCAGGATAAAGGCCAGGGCCTTTTTCGGGAACGGGCGCACCGCACCGCCGATGTGCTGCACGGTGTCACCGCCCAGGTTGATCTGGATCTGGAAATACTCGTGGCGATGGGGACTGGTCAGCGCCGCCCTGCCCCGTTTGTCGCGGATATAGAAGTCGGGGCGGTCGCTGCGTTGTTCCATGCCGTAGGTGGTGATGCGGGTGCCGGGCATAGGTATTTCTCGAAGGGCCAGGGCACCACTGTAGCGTCAACCCTGGCTGAGGGTGAAGTTCAGCTCGGCCAGGCCGTCAATGCCGGCAGTCACCACATCGCCCGGTTGCAAGGCGCCGACGCCCGCCGGGGTGCCGGTGAAGATCAAGTCGCCGGCCTTCAGCGCCACGGATTTGGACGCATGGCTGATCACCTCGCTGACCGACCAGATCAGGTCCGCCAGGTCGCCCACTTGACGTTGCTGGCCATTGACGTTGAGCCAGATGCGCCCGCTGCCCGGATGGCCGACGTCACTCACCGGCCGCAACGCAGTGCAAGGTGCCGACTCGTCGAAGGCCTTGGCCCATTCCCACGGCCGCGAGAGCTTTTTCGCCTCGGCCTGGAGGTCACGGCGGGTCAAGTCAATGCCCAGGCCGTAACCCCAGATATGCGCGAAAGCGTCTTGCGGGGCAATGTCCACGCCGCCCTTGCCGATGGCCACCACCAATTCGACCTCGTGATGCAGGTCGGCGGTCATTGGCGGGTAGGCGATCACGCCCTCGGCCGGCACTACGGCATCGGCCGGTTTCATGAAAAAGAACGGCGGCTCGCGGTCGGGGTCGTGGCCCATTTCGCGGGCATGTTCGCTGTAGTTGCGCCCCACGCAAAACACCCGGCGCAGCGCGAAACGAGCGTCGTCGCCGTGGATGGCGAGGGATGGAATGTCGTTGGGGGTGATGACGTAGCGGGTCATGGCGTATGCCTCTTCGGTTGCCTGGGGCCAGTATGCGCAACGGCACCAGGGCGAAGTTGGACAGGCTTACGCAGATTTTGTACTGGGCGGTGCAATCATTTACGCGCCAGCTTGTAGCGCAGGCAGTCCTGGTAAAAGCTCTGGCGAATCACCTCGGGCTTGACCCGTGAACGGCTGTCGTAGGTCTGCTCGGTGATGCCCATGGCCATCATGTGCATCCAGGACTTCTTGAACTGGTAGCTCTTCAGCTTCTGCCGGGCGGCATACAGCGAGACGCCCGACAGTTTCAATTCTTGCGCCCGGGCCGCCGTACCCGCGCCCCAACTGCACATGTATTTGTCATTATCCCGCAGCTCCCGCGCCTCTACCGAAAGCGCCCCACCTGCCAGGGAACAGGCGATCAGCATGATTCCAACCTTGCGCATTTGCATCCCCGTCTAACCACCTGAAAATAAAAGTGATTTTGGCGAGAATTTTGTTACAAAGGGGCCAGCAAATTGCCTTCTTGGCTAATTTGTCGAGACCAGTTTGAGGCCGATCACGCCTGCCAGGATCAGCACGATGCACAAAACCCGCAACGGCGCAGTGGAGTCGCCCAGCAATGCCATGCCGATAATCGCGGTGCCAGCGGCGCCGATTCCGGTCCAGACGGCGTAGGCACTGCCCACCGGCAGCGTGCGCAGCGCCATCGAAAGCAGGATCACGCTGCAAACGCCGGTCACCACGGTGAGCAATCCGGGGGTGAATCGGGTGAAGCCATCCGAGGCCTTCATCGCGAACGCGAAAGCAATTTCAAGAATGCCGGCCAAGCCGAGCAGTAGCCATGCCATGGAGTGAGCCCTCAGAAAATACAGTGAGTGTGCGGCGAGGCGCCCCGCCACATCGAACCCGCGTTGGCTTATGCCTTGGCAGCCGCCGCTGGGGTGGTGCGGAAGGTGATGCCCAGGCGGTTAAAGGCATTCATCAAGGCAATGCCGTAGGTGAGGTCGGCCAGTTCCTTGTCACTGAACTCGGCTGCGGCCGCCGCGTAGCCCGCGTCCGACACATCGCTGGCGGTAACGGCTTCGGCAAACGCCAGGGCCACGCGTTCACGCTGGGTGAAGACCGCGCCAGCGTCGTGCCACACCGGCACCAGCACCAGCTTGTCCACGGCCAGGCCTTGCTTGAGCAGGTCCCGCGAGTGCATGTCGATGCAAAACGCGCAGCCGTTGACCTGCGAAACCCGCAGGTAGACCAGGTCGATCAGCTCTTTGGACAGGCCACTGTTTTGCAGGTAAACGTAAACCCCGCCGAATGCTTTGTAACCTTCAGGGGAGGCTTTGGAGTAGTCGAGACGCGTTGTCATGGTGAAATCCTGTAGAGGTTGGATGAAGACGCCATCTTGCGGCGCCATGGCCTACCCCAAAAGATCCATGATCTGGCTTGAACAATAGGCCATGAATGCGCCGAAATGGCCTAGTCTCAATCTTGATTCTTGGCTCTTTGGCATGGGTCATGGGGTTCGTAGACTGAAGGCCGTCAACCCAGGAAGCACCGCACCATGAATATCCTCCATGTCAGTGCCAGCCCTCGCGGGCAAGCGTCGGAGAGCAACGCGCTCTCCCAAAAAATCATTGAATGCCTGCGCCAGCGGCACCCGGCCGCCGAGGTAACCCAGCGGCTCATCGCCGGTGATGCCATGGCGCCGTTGGACGAGCCTTACGCAACGTCCCAGCAGTCGACCGCGGATATCTCGCAGGCAGGTTCGATGGCCCAGTCCGAGCGGCTGGTTCGCGAGTTGGAGCTGGCCGATGTCGTGGTGATTGCCACCCCCATGCATAACTACTCGGTGCCAGCGGCCCTCAAGTTATGGCTCGATCACATTGCACGGGTGCGCCGCACCTTCGATATCTCGGCCCAGGGCAAGGTCGGCTTGTTGCAGGACCGGCCAGTGTTCATTGCCGTGGCCTCAGGCGGGCGATTTTCCGGGGAGCGCGCGCACCAGCCGGATTTCCTGACGCCGTACCTGAAAACCATCCTGGGCATGATCGGCCTGCACGACGTGACCTTCTTCAGCGTCGAGGGCACTGCTTCACGCCCGGAAACACTGGCTCAGACGCGTCGCCAGACCGACCAGGCGCTACACGACTACTTCGCAACCTGAACAGGACCCGCCGCCGGATGAGCACCTCGACCAAGGCTTTTTCACCGCTGGACGCCGGCTCCACAGAGCCGATCTACCGGCAACTCTACTGGCGGTTCCGCAGCGCGATTGCCGACGGTTTGCTCAAGCCCGGCGAACGTATACCGGCCGCCCGGGCTTTGGCCAAGGAGCTTGGCCTGGCCCGGGGCACCATCGACACCACGTATGCGCTGCTGGCGGCCGAAGGCTATATCCAGGCCCGTGGCCAGGCCGGCACCGTGGTGGCGGAAGGGATCAAGGCCAACCTGCCGGAACGTCCCGCCGCCCTCAGCGACCATAATGCCGTGAGGCAAAAAGCCGCCGTGCTGCCGTTTCAAATGGGCCTGCCGGCACTGGATGCGTTCCCGCGCAAGGTCTGGTCAAAGATCGCCGCCCGCTGCGCGCGCGCCACCCAGGTCGCAGACATGGCCAACCCGTGCGTGTACGGTTTGAACTCGCTGCGCACGGCAATTGCCAGTTACTTGCAAGTTGCCCGGGGTATCCACTGCTCGCCCGCACAAGTGTTTGTCACCTCGGGCTACCGCAACACGTTGAGCCTGATCGCCCATGCGCTGCTGGAACCGGGCGACCGAGTGCTGGTGGAAGACCCGGGCTACCTGTTCACCCGGCCGTTGCTGGATTACCTGAACATCCAGGCCACCCCGGTACCCGTGGACCAGGACGGCATGCAGGTATCCCATGCCGTGCAACAGGGCAAAGGCGCCCGCGCGGTGGTGGTCACCCCGGCGCATCAAAGCCCGCTGTGCGTCTCGCTGTCGTTGCCCAGGCGCCTGGAGCTGCTGGACTGGGCCAGCCGCCAGCAGGCTTGGATCATCGAGGACGACTATGACGGCGAATACCGTTACGTCAGCCGCCCGCTGCCGGCCCTCAAGAGCCTGGACCGCGACGGCCGGGTGCTCTACGCCGGGACGTTCAGCAAAGTGTTGTTTCCCGGGATCCGCCTCGCCTATCTGGTGGTGCCTGTGGCTCAAGTGGAACGCTTCGAACACGTCAGCCAGACCTTCCTCGGGGGTTGCCCGGAACTGACCCAGGCGATCGTCGCGACGTTTATGGCCGAAGGGCATTTTGCGCGGCACATCCAGCGCATGCGCAAGCTCTACGGTGAGCGTCGGGAAGCCACGGCCAGAGGGTTGCGCAAAGCCTTGGGCGAGCATATTTCGATTGATGCCCAACCGGGCGGGATGCACTTGGTCCTGCGCCTGAACACCCAACAATCCGACCGCCTGTGCGTGGAGCGCCTGGCGCAGGCCGGCATTTATGCAGAAGCCTTGAGCGACTGGAATATCCATAGCCAGACCGGGCCCGGGTTGTTGCTGGGCTTTGCCAATATCGAATCAGAAGCCGTCGCCCAGGCCCTTGGAAAACGCATCCTGGACGTGATTGAGCCCACGGCGAACTAACTGTTTTTGGCCTTGGCGATGCTGCTCCCGAATCCTTTCGCCAAGGCCTTTTTATTTACCACTGATACGTCGCGCTGGCCTGCACGGTGCGCTGTGAGCCATACCAGCACCACGAGTAGGAATAGCAGGACGCGACGTACTCTTTATTCGCAAGGTTGGTGGCATTCACTGCCAGGCGCAGGTTGTCGCCCTGGCGGTTGATGTGTGGAATGTCGTAGTGCACCGCCGCATCGAACAGGGTGTAGCCAGGCACTTTTAGGGTGTTGGCGGTATCGCCCCAGGAGGAGCCTACATACCGCGCACCGGCGCCTACGCCAAAGCCCTTCAGGGTGCCGTCGTGCAGGGTGTAATCGGCCCAGGCCGATGCGGTATGGCGTGGCACGGCGTAGGTGGTGGTGCCTTCGGCCGCCACGGCCGGGCCCACGCCGATGTCGCTGATGGGCGCATAGCGCACGGTGTTGTTGGACTTGCTGATGCGGTTATCCAGGTAGGCGTAGGCCGCGGTGATGTCCAGGTTGTCGTTCAGGCTGGCCTTGCCCTCAAGCTCAAAGCCACGGGATTGTACTTCGCCGTCCTGGATCTGGCAGCGCGAGCCGTTGCACAGGTGGGAAGCGTCCGGGTCCAGCGTCGGCACGTTGGTCTGGCGCAGGTCGAAGATGGCTGCGGTGATGAAGCTGTTGCTGCCCGGTGGCTGGTACTTGATCCCGATCTCGGTTTGCTTGCCTTCGGTGGGCTGGAACGTCGAACCGCCGTAGCCCGTGCCGGATTGCGGCTGGAAGGATTCCGAATAGCTGACATACGGCGCCAAGCCATTATCGAACAGGTAGACCAGGCCCAGGCGGCCGGTGAACGCCTTGCTGTCCTGGCTGGATTTGGTCTTCTTGCGGGTGGTCATGGCCAGGGTGCTGTTGTCGGTGCTGGCCCAGTCATAACGCCCGCCCATCAACAACACCCATTTGTCCCACTTCATCTGCTCTTGCAGGTACACGCCGGTTTGCTCGCTGCGCGAAGTCGCGTCGCTGGTATACGCCGGAACCGGCACGGCCGCGCCGTAGACCGGGTCGAAGATGTCCAGTGTTGGACCTGCGGTGTACACGCCGCTGCCGGATTTGGTATCAGTGCTGGTGTTCTGGTAGTCGGCGCCCATCAGCACGGTGTGCTGCAACGGCCCGGTGTCGAATTTGGCCTGCAACTGGTTGTCGAGGGCGTAGGCGTCGATGTTCACATCGCTGGCGATGGTCGAACGCCGAATGGTGCGGTAATCACTCTCCAGGTAGTTGCTGTAGAGGCTGCGGTACTGCCCTTCGCTGCGCAGGTATCGCGCGTTCTGGCGCACGGTCCAGACATCGTTGAAGTGATGTTCGAAGGCGTAGCCGATGGAGTAGTACTCGCGGTCACTCTTCTCGAAGCTTTTTTCGCCGTCGTAGAAATCCACGTCGATCTTGCGCCCGGTCGGGCTGTGCAGCACCGAGCCCCAGGCCGGCATCGAACCGTAGGACGCGCCCTTGGGGTCCTTCTGGAAGTGCCCGAGCAGGGTCAGCGAAGTGTTGTCGTCCGGGCGCCAGGTGAAGGCAGTGGACAAGGATTGGCGGCGGGTTTCGGTGTGGTCGATCTGCCCGTCGGCATCATCGAACAGGCCGGCGACGCGGTAGGAATACACGCCTTGATCATCCAGCGGGCCACTCAAGTCAAAGGTGGTGCGCTTCTTGTTGAAGGTGCCGTACTCCACGCCGACTTCATGGAACGGCGTGTCCAGCGGGCGCTTGCTGACCATGTTGATCACACCGCTGGGCGTGCCCTGCCCGTACAGCACCGACGCGGGCCCGCGCAGTACTTCGACGCGCTCCAGGTCGAACGCATCTTTTTGCGGCAAGGCATCCCGGCTCGATGGCATACGCAGGCCGTCGAGGTAGGTGGCCGGGGCGAAACCACGGATGGTTAACTGGTCGAGGCGTGAAGCGGTGGAGCCACGGGTTTCCGGGATCACTGCGGCGCTGTAGCGCAGGATCTGGTTGAGGCTTTCGGCGTTTTGCGCACGCATCTGGTCTTTGGTGACTACGGAGATCGATTGCGGGGTTTCGATCAGCGCCGTGTCGGTTTTGGTGCCCGACAGACTGCGGGTGGCTACGTAGCCAGACACCGGGCCGGTGGGGGTTTCTGACGGGTAGGCGCCGCTGATGGTGGTGGCCTGCAACTCCATGGCGCCGTCGGTGTGCGCGATGGCTTCGAGGCGGTAGCGGTTGTCGGCAATCTTCACAGCTTGCAGGCCGCTGCCGGCCAGCAGTTGAACCAGGGCGGCGTCGGTGCTGTATTGCCCGGCCAGGCCATTGCTGTGCTTGCCGCGGGTCAGGCTCGAATCAAACGCCAGTACCAGGCCGGCCTGTTCAGCAAGGCTGTTGAGGGCCTGGCTGAGGTCCCCGGCAGCAATGGAAAACGCGGGGCTTGCGGCCGCGAAGGACGCTTGAGTGGCCAAAAGGGGGACGGCGGCAAAAGCCAGCGCCACTGAAAGGGCGAGTGGCTGTAAGGGACGAACAAGGCGCGACATGAGAAGTCCTGGAAAATGGGGTTCTATTAGTCATGACGGCCATGTCGGAAAATCGGGCATGAATGAGAGCAATTTTTATTCAGGTTTTTTTACCGCGGCTTGATCACCACCACCCAATCGGTGAAGTATTCCACCTTGATCGGCAGGTTATCCGCCAATGACGCCAGCGCCGCGCCGGTGTCATCGAGCTTGAATACCCCCGACACGCGCATCCCTTGCAGCGCCTGCGGGTCAAAGCGCACCAGGCCGTCGCGGTAACCGGCCAGGGTTTGCAGCACCTCGCTCAGGGGCCGGTCGTCGACCTTGAGCAGGCCGCGGGTCCAGGCTGCCGGGTCGGCGTTGCCGGTGGGGCGCGGCTCGCCAGCCTGCCCGTGCTTGAGCGTGGACTGTTGCCCCGCCGGCACTTTCACCTCGGCTGCGCGGTTGCCTTTGACGGCCACGGTGGACTCGATCACGGTGACCACGGTCGAGCCATCCCCGGCCTTGCGCACCAGGAAGCGGGTGCCCAACGCCGTGGCCGTGCCCTGGTCGGTGTGCACCACGAACGGCCGTTGCGCGTCCTTGGCCACCTCCACCCACATCTCGCCCTGCAACAGTTCGATCACCCGTTGCTGGCCGTCGAACTTCACGTCCAGCGCCGAGTTGCTGTTGAGTTGCACCTGGCTGCCATCCGCCAGTGCCACCTGGCGCCGTTCACCGACGCTGGTGCGCTGGTCGGCCATCCACACCGGCATACGCTCAATCCCGGCCCAGCCACACAGCAACACACCCACCAGCGCGACGGCCTGGGTGCCACGGGCGGCAAACCGCGATTTCTGCGGGGCAAATGCTCGGTTCAGGGCGATGCGCGCCGGCGCGGCCGGCAAGGTGTCGAGGCTGCCCCACACACTGCGCATGCGCTCGATCGCGAGGGCGTGCCGAGGGTCGGCCTGGCACCAAACCTGGAAGGCTGTGCGGTCGGCCTCGGTCACGTGTTCGTCGTGCAGCAACGTCAGCCAGCGGGCGGCTTCACTGATGATCTGCTCGGCACTCACGACAGCGGGTCCGCCCCGTGCAGGGTGTGGTAGCAGTGCACCAGTGCGCTGGAGATATAGTTCTTCACGGTGCTGGATGACACCTGCAGTTGTTCGGCGATTTCGCTGTAGGTCAGCCCGTCGAGTCGACTGAGCAGGAACGCCTCGCGGGCCTTGGCCGGCAACCCGGTCAGCATCTCGGCGATCCGCTCCAGGGCCTGGAGTGCCACGTGAATCGCTGCCGGGTCGGGCATGCCGGCGTCTTCGCTTTGAATCGCCAGGGCTTCCATGTAGGCCTTTTCGATCCGCCGCCGACGTGCGCCATCAATCATCAAGCGCCCCGCCGTGGTCGCCAGGAAGGCCCGTGGTTCCTTGATGGTATGGGGTTCGGCCAACAGCAGGATGCGGATAAACGCGTCGTGCGCGAGGTCGGCGGCATGTTGCGAGCAGCCCAGTTTCTTGCGCAGCCAACCGTGCAACCAGCAATGGTGGTCACTGTAGAGGGTGCTGATGGTCTGCTGGCGACGGGCGATATCACCCTCAGCGACAGGAAAGTCATGCATGCGCAAAAATTTCTCAAACAAGAAAGATTACCAATTGCGCGAACGATGACAGTAAAACGCAGGGCGAGCAAGGGTGGAGTGATGGGCTGCAATGAATCTGCGACTTCCTGTGCCCACCTTGAAAGCAACCCGTTGTGTTCCAAGTGGCCTGGAAAAAATTGGGATGATCCAGCAGTAACCCACTGCCAGCGTCAAACACTTTATGGATTAACGCCAGCTCCAGGAAACCCCGGTGTACACGCCCATGCCATCCCCCGGCGTCGAACGCGCAACATCCATTCCCTTGTCGTCATAACCCGGCGTGACCGTATTCGCGTAGCGCTGGTTGGTGAGGTTGCGCAGGTCGACCCAGGCTTGCCAGTCGTGCTTGGGCGCGTCATACCCGAGCGTCGCGCCGAGTAGCGTGTAGGCCGCCGCGTAGTAGGAGTTGGCGTAGTCCACGGCCACCCGCGATGAATGCTCGCCGTTGAGGCTGGTGTAGAAACCGCTCGGGTGGCTGTAGCGCAATTGCGCCTGGTAGTAGTGCCTGGGAATGCCGGGCAAGGTGTTGTCGCCGAAGCGGTCGTCGTTGCGGTAGCGAAAGTCGCTGTAGGTGTAGGCCTGGCGCAAGGCGAGCTGGCCGCTGCGGTCGGCGTCCCACAGCGGGCTGGTCAGGCTCAGTTCCAGGCCTTGGTGCACCGTGGGGCTGGCGTTGGACTCGGCAATTATTGCGGATGTGGTGGGAGTCGCGGCCTGGGTTTCGACGCCGAGCAGTTCGTGGCGCACCTCGGAACGGTACAGCGCCAGGTCCCACTGGCCGAACCATTCCTCGCCTCGCCCGCCGACTTCCAGGGTGGTTGCGGTCTGGTTTTTCAGCTTCACGCCTTCGCGCTGCAACCCGCTCGCCGGGCCGCTGTTGGCCGGGAAATACCTGTTGGAACCCCAGATCATCGACCACGCATGGGGCGGTTCAACCGAGCGACTCAGGTTGCCGTACACCTGCAGTTGGGGGCTTAAGTCATAACGCAAGCCAACCCGCGGTGCGTAATCCCAATCGTGCTGGCTGACCGGGGCATGGGTTTGTGGATAGCTGACTTCGGTTTCGCGATGGGTGTAGATCGCCGCCAGCCCGGTGGTCAGCCACAGGTTTGGCACCAGTTCCAGGTCATTGCCGATATGCAGCACGCTGTCGGAGCCCAGGTAGCTGTAGTCACGGGTCTTGGTACCGGGCGCGTAGCCCGCCGTATTGCCGACCGGGATCCGCACGAATTCCGAGCCGCCGTTATTCGGCATCGCCTGGGTGGTACGCAGGCCAATGGTGGTCTTGCTGTCGCGCCCGAACAGCATGTCCTGGCGGATGTAGTTCACGCTACCGCTGACGTCGGTGTAGGCCACCTTGAGACGGTTGGTGCCTTCGCGCAGGTCCATCGGGTAGTCGTGATACGCCAGCCCGACCTCGACCTGGGCATTGTCGTCCAGGCGCAGGGTGGTTTTGTTGGCGATCCAGGTCGAGCCTGGTTGTGTGCGCCGGGAGTCCCGCGCCACGTTGAGGGTGGCGGCGGCGCGTGGGTCGTGGCTGATCTGGTCGCGGGTGAGCTTGCCGGGGGAATCGTTGTCGGTTTCGCGGTAGCGGAAATAGAAGCGGGTTTCCAGGTCGGGGTTGAAGCGGTAGCCAAAGTTGGCCGCCATGCCTTGGCCGCTGCCGGCGCTGTGGTCCTGGAAACCGTCATAGTGCGAGTCGGTAAGGCTGATGTAGTAGTCGGCATCACCCAACACCTGCCCCGAGCTGATTTCCCGCTGGGCGTAGCCATGGCTACCGGCCTCGTAGCGCACCTGCAATTTGGCCGCGTCGTAGCCGGTGTGGGTCACGTAGTTGACTGCACCGCCGAGGGCCAATGCGCCCTGGTCAAAACCGTTGGCGCCGCGCAGCACTTCAACCCGACTGAGCCACAGCGGGTCCTTGAGTTCGTAGGGCGTGCCGCCTGGGCCGGTCAGCGGCAGGCCGTCGAACGTTTCGTAAAGGCCCGAAGCGTGTGCGCCGGGGCCACGGTTGATGCCCGAGCCACGAATGGAAAGCTTCACCCCTTCATTGTTCGCGGCCTTGGCGTACACGCCGGCCTGGTACTTGAACACGTCTTCATTGGTGCTCACCCGCCCCTGGCCGACGCGGCTCATGTCGATGTAGTTGGTGGCGCCGGGCACGCTCTTGAGCTGGGCCTGGGCCAGTTCATCAGCGCTGAGTTCGGCACTGCTGACTTCAACGGGTGCCAGTTGCAGCGTGTCTTCGGCCTGGGAGACCGGGCTGAAGCTCAGGGCGGCGCCAAAACCCAGCAAGGGCCAGGCTTTTCGGGCGGGGAACAGAAACGCGGGGGGCATGGGGGTAAATCCTTGGAATTCGTTTTTGCGACGGGCTTGGTCCGGCACAAGGTCTGTGGTGGGAAGCCCGCGAGGCCCGGCGGGTCACCACTTATGAACGGATGGCCCTCATCCGGCGTTAAGTCCAAAATCGAATTACCAAATGCAAACTCAGTATTTATGGAAATAAGCGTCACGACTTACTGTAGGGCCATTGAGTCCCCAGAGATTTACCTCATGCACGCATCTGCCACCGTCATCGATTTCACCCTTCACCGCAAACGCCGCCAGGCTCGCGCAGCGGCAGAGTTGATGTGGGCGATGTACGCGGCGCGGGCTGGGGTCGCGGTGTTTACCGTACACACGACGGCGTCCAGCGATACCCGCCGGGCGTGAGGCGATGAATTTCCTGCACGCGATTCCAGAAGTACCCGCTCTCCCCTCCAAACCCAAGGACTGCAACAGCGGCGACGATGATGCCATCGGCCAGTGCGTGGCGCAGAACCTGCAACGCCTGCGCAGTAAACGCTACCTGTCACTGGATGCCTTGGCGCGCAACTGCGGCGTCAGCCGGGCGATGCTCGCGCAGATTGAATCCGGGCGCAGCGTGCCGTCGATCAAGGTACTGTGCAAGATCGCCAAAGGCTTGAAAGTCTCGGTGGCCGCGTTCCTGGAAAACCGTGCGTTCGAAGGGGTTGAGCTGCTGCCGGCGCAACAGAGCAAACGCCTGGTGAGCGCCGATGGGACGTTTACCAGTCGCGCGCTGTTTCCCTACGATATGGCGCGCCAGTCGGAGTTCTACGAGATACGCCTGAAGGCACTCGGCGAAGAAGTTTCAGAAGGTCACGGGCCGGGTATCCAGGAAAACCTGGTGGTGGCCCAGGGTGTGCTGGAGGTTAGCGTCAACGAAGAGCGCTACCTGCTTTCCACTGGTGATTCGATCCTGTTCTACGCCGACCAGCCCCACCGCTACCGCAACCCGGCAGACAGCGAGGCCGTGGCGTTTCTGGTGATCACCTACCCGGAACGGCTGGACTGAAACTGGCACTCGCCGCAATGCGGTTTACCCGTAGCGCAGCGTCAGTATCTACAGCCCTTTGTTGTGTTGGGGTTGGGCTGGGCTGGGTGTATATCCGTTATTTAGGTGATGGCTTAGATGGGTTCCGCCCTTACGGCGGGTCACTTTTGAAAGGAGCCCAAAAGTAACCAAAAGGCTCTCGCCCCACCACTCGGCACCTCGCCTAGGCTCGGTGTGCCCTCACGCAGGCTTTGGACCGTGGGCCGCCGTCATGGGCCATCCTTGGCCCAGGACGGCTAACCCGGCGTCCTGCCGGGTTACCCACGCTCCAAAGCCTGCGTTCGGCCAGCGTGGTTGACGGGGCGCCTAAGATCAAGATCACAAGCAGATCAAGAACACAGCGGCCTACAGGCCGGCTTGAGTGTTAAAAGCCAGATCAACAGCTAAAGCGGGCACGGTTCCAATGTAGGAGCTGGCTTGCCGGCGATGGCATCGCCTCTGTGTATCTGAAAGACCGAGTCGCCTGCATCGCCGGCAAGCCAGCTCCTACAGCTTTTGCCCTGGCTTTTAACACTCAGGTCGGCTTTCAGGCCGCCGTGCTCTTGCTTTTGATCTTGATCTGACTGCCCCATTCAGCCCGAGGCCGAACGCAGGGATTGAGGAGCGGGTAAACCGGCAGGACGCCGGTTTAGCCGCGACGGGCCAGGGACGGGCCGTCGCGGCGGCCCGCGGAGCAATTCCTTCGTTCGGGCACACCGAGCCTAGGCGAGGTGCCGACAGGCGGGGCAGAGCGTTTTGGTTACTTTGCCGCTTTTGCAAAGTGACTCGCTGTAAGAGCGAAACCAATAGCAGCCATTACCTAAATAACGGATATGTACCCAACCCAACCCACCCCAACCCCAACAACATTGCCCGCACTCACCAAGCCTTTTTGGTTTCACGCCATACCAATCAGCAGGTGCAGCACATCATCGGCATGCCGTTGCAGCTCATCATCATCGGCATGGCGCAGTCGTTCATCATCTTCATCATCAACATGCAGCAGTTGTTCATCATGCCCATGCCCATACCTGGCATCGGCATCATTTTGCAGGTCATGCAATCTGCTTCCATCTTGCACTCCATGACGCACTTCATCATCGGCATCGGCATGCCCATCGGCATCATCATCGGCATGTTCATGGCGGACATGCTGTTCATCACCGCCTGACCATCTTCGGACATGCACATCATCGACAGGTTGGCGCACTGCATCATCATCGGCATGCCGCAGTTCATCATCATCGCCATCATCTCGGCGTTGTTCTTGAACATCGCCATGTCCATGCCAGCGGCCGGCTTCACGGTGCACATCATGGCCTCGTCGGTCATCGTGCAGGTCATGGTTGCCATCATCATCGGCATGCCCATCATCGGCATCATCGGCATCGCGTTGTTCATTGGCATCTGCAGGGCGTTCATCATGTTCGAAACTCCGTAATCGACAGGAAGTGAGTAAGTTCTGGCGCCGATTCTAGAGAAGCCGCACAACCGCGCAAGGCGCTGGCGCAGCAGCAGGAATAGATGTTCCATGGGGGTTTATTGGAGCGAGGCAGCCAATAACTCCGCGATAACAGACGTTATGAAGCAATCGCGCCGACCGGCTCCGTAATAAGGGCTGAACCGGCGCGATGGATATGCGATCGAGGAATGGCACCCATCCATAAGGAAATAAACGATCTAACCACCCTGAAAATACTCGCTCACTCGGCGAAGAATCCCACAAAGTGCCATCCGCCACCGACGGCAAGGTGATGGTTTCGCCTTGGTCAAGTCCGGCCAATGCCGCGTCCACCAGGTTATCGGTGGTCATGACCGACGTCTCTTGCAGCGCGGAAAGGAGAATGCCCGACGCGTGCCAAATTTCGGTAGCGGTGGCGGCCGGGAGCACTATCTGTACCTTCACCGCCGTTTCCGCCAGCTCCGATTGCACCTATGACGCGGCACGTGGCGCGTGGCGCGTTGTTTGCGGCCACTCAGACGGGCAAGCCAGCGCCACGGTATGGGATTGCCTGAGGCGCCAGCGGGTTTTATTGAATACCGATGGAAACGCGCCGCACAGTCTGCTCCTCACGGGGCAGGCTGATGTCGGTTTCGTAGCTGCATTCGGGGCCGGTGCAGCTGTTTTCCAGGGTTACCGGCGCCAGGCTCTTGACCGGGAAGCGCGGCTTGGGCTCGGCCGGGGGCGTGAAAGGCACAGCGCTGAGGATCGGTGCCTCGTAGGTCAGGTCCAGGTTGGCAGCGTGGGCCGAAGTGGCCAGAACGGCGAGCAGTGCGCTCGCCATGACAGTCCTTGTAAACACCATCGAAATCTTTCCAAGCAGCAAAAAATCAAGGGTCAATGATAAACCCTTGAGCCATCGGGTTGAAGTCAAGGTGTCTGGACCGCGGGTTCCAGCACCAATACGTTGGCAGGCCCTGCACGGAATGTCGGGTTAAGCTTCGCGGCTTCCAGCATGTGAGGTGCTGCGTGATGATCCTTGAGCGCCGCCTTTGAAGCCCATGTCTCGAGCAACACGAAGCTGTCGCTGTTGCCGTCGACCGGGTGCAGGTCGTACTGGATGCAGCCCGCTTCGGCCCGCACCAGCGGAGCGAGCCTGGCAAACGCGGCCAACTGGTCTGCACCCCGCCCAGGCTGGGTATTGATGATGACGACAAGCCGGACTTCAGCAGACATAAACAGCACCGTTATCGATAAGAAAAGTGAGCGGCCACAGTAAGGGATGCCCTGCTCTGGCGCTACGAAAAATCTATCAGTAAGCTACTTTCACTGCATGGATTGAGTCAGCGCTCAAACCCTCCCCCTTTTCTGCACCCGGCGATAAGAACGTGATCGAAGTAACCGAAGTTTCCATTGCCCAACTGCGCACTGCGCTCGAATCAGGCCAGGCCACGGCGGTTGAATTGGTAGAGGCCTACCTTGCCAGGATCGACGCCTTTGATGCTCCCAACACCGCCACGGCACTCAACGCGGTAGTGGTGCGCAACCCGCAAGCACTTGACGAAGCCCGCGCCAGCGACGCACGCCGAGCCAGCGGCAACACCCTGGGGCCGCTCGATGGCATTCCCTACACGGCCAAGGACAGCTACCTGGTCAAGGGCCTCACCGCCGCCTCCGGCAGCCCGGCTTTTGCGAACCTGACCGCCTACCGCGATGCGTTCACTATCGAACGGCTGCGCGCCACCGGCGCGATCTGCCTGGGCAAGACCAATATGCCGCCGATGGCCAACGGTGGCATGCAGCGCGGCGTGTATGGCCGGGCCGAGAGCCCGTACAACGCCGACTACCTCACCGCACCGTTCGCCTCGGGCTCCTCGAACGGCGCCGGCACGGCCACCGCGGCGAGCTTCGCGGCGTTTGGCCTGGCGGAAGAAACCTGGTCCAGCGGGCGCGGCCCGGCGTCCAACAATGGCCTGTGTGCCTACACCCCGTCCCGTGGCGTGATCTCGGTGCGCGGCAACTGGCCGCTGACCCCGACCATGGACGTGGTCGTGCCCTACGCCCGAACCATGGCCGACCTGCTTGAAGTGCTCGATGTGGTGGTGGCAGAAGATCCTGAAACCCGCGGCGACCTGTGGCGGATGCAGCCCTGGGTGCCGATCCCGAGCGTGGCCTCGGTACGCCCCCAATCCTATGGTGCCCTGGCCGCGACCGGCGAGGCACTGGCCGGCAAACGCTTTGGCGTGCCTCGCATGTACATCAATGCCGACCCTGAGGCGGGCACCAGCGATGACCCGGGAATCGGCGGCCCCACCGGCCAGCCAATCAAAACCCGCGCCTCGGTGATCGACCTGTGGGACGCCGCGCGCAAGGCACTCGAAGCGGCCGGCGCCGAAGTGGTCGAGGTGGACTTCCCGCTGGTTTCCAATTGCGAAGGCGACCGCCCGGGCGCACCTAAAGTGTTTACCCGTGGCCTGGTGTCCAAGGAATTCCTTCACGATGAATTGTGGGAGCTGTCGGCCTGGGCATTCGACGATTTTCTGCGCGCCAATGGTGACCCTGCACTGAACCGCCTGGCCGATGTCGACGGCCCGAAAATCTTCCCCCACGACCCTGGCACCCTGCCCAACCGCGAAGACGACCTGGCGGCCGGCATGGACGAGTATGTGCGTATGGCCCAGCGGGGCATCACCCCGTGGGACAAGATCAGCACCGTGCCCGACGGCTTGCGCGGCCTGGAACAGACTCGGCGCATCGACCTTGAGGACTGGATGGATAACCTGGGGCTGGATGCGGTGATTTTCCCGACAGTCGCCGACGTAGGTCCGGCGGATGCGGATATGAACCCGGCGTCGGCGGATATCGCCTGGAGCAACGGGGTGTGGGTGGCCAACGGCAACCTCGCCATCCGACACCTTGGCGTACCGACGGTGACGGTGCCGATGGGCATCATGGCGGATATCGGCATGCCGGTAGGGCTGACCTTTGCCGGCCGGGCGTATGATGATTCGGCGCTGCTGCGATTGGCCTTCGCGTATGAGTCGACGGGCAGCAAGCGCCGGGTGCCGCCACGCACGCCGGTGTTGGTGGCGGGTCAGGCCTGATTGTCAGCGGCGCTGATTTTGCGCATCAACTGATCGGCCTCCGACCCGGGCTCAAATCGGAAGCCGCCCATCTCTTCAAGGAGCAGGCAATCGCTGATTGCCTGCCAAAGTTGCTCCTGGGTTGGCTTGTTGCGCAGCAGGATGTACGAGAGCAACAGTCGCTCGATGGGAACGCCTCGATCACAAGCGGTTTCAATGATTGCCAGCAGGATAAAGCGCAGTCGAACTTCCCGCTCCGTGGGCCAAACCGTTTTTCGCTTACCCAATGCAGGGCCTCAATATCAGGAAAAGCGTCAGGCTATGACCGAGCGAGGTGTTGTTTCAAGCACTGCATGGGGAGAAAGCCCCGCTCCTACAGTAAACAGGGAAAGGGCTTACGAAATCTCACAGAACGAAGTTAGCGCACTGTCCGGCCTCGGCCCCAACGTACCACAACACGTAAACATTCCGTTACTCATCATCTCAACGCTAGTTGCCCATTACTGATAAAGCCTTCAGACCTACCTTATCGACACGAGCGCCCCCGCCGTGAACCATGACCCTTCAAGTGATTCCCAGCACACCTGGCGTTGGATCGGCAAACTGACGCCGCCGCTGACGTTACTCACTTCAATGCCCCGACACGAACTGTTGGCGTCACTAAAAGCGCGGGTTGAAGGGCCGTTGATTCTGCTGGTAGCACCGCCCGGATACGGCAAAACAACACTGTTGATGCAGTGGCGCCAGGAGCTACTCCACACCTCCCCAGACGCAACCGTTGCCTGGCTATCGCTGGATGAGGCAGACGCAGAACCCAACCGTTTCCTGGCCTACCTGATCCTGGCGCTCGACCACGCAGGTCTTGATCTCGGGCACCTGCCTCGGCTGGCGAAGTTCCAATCCCTGGATGCACACCCACAACGCACCATCACAGCCTTGCTTCACGCCATGGCGCGGGAAAATCGCGCCGTCACCCTACTGCTCGACGACTACCACACAGCTGCCAACGAGCACCTCGAGCCCATTGTGCAAGCGTTGCTGGAACAGGCTGTACCCTGGCTGCAATGGGTAGTCACCAGCCGCACCCGCCCCCAGTGGCCACTGGCACGCTGGAAAACCATGGGATGGGTGCACGAGGTATCCGCTCGCGAATTGGCCCTCTCAACCAGCGAAACCAGTTCGATCCTTGGACCCGACCTCTCATCGTCAGACCTGCATCACCTGCATGAAACAACCGAAGGCTGGCCGGTGGCCGTGCAACTGGCTCGGCTGTGGCGAGCCAGTTGCAACGGCTCGCTGTACAGCTTGAGCGAATTCTCTGGCCACGTTACCGATATCGCCGCCTACTTGACGGAGCAAGTCGTGGGATGCTTGCCGCAAGCGTGCCAATGCTTCTTGATCGATACATCATTGCTGGAGCGTTTCAATGCAGGGTTCGCTGACGCGATACGCGGCCGCACAGACAGCGCCCAACTGCTCGCACAACTGAGCCACCTGGACGCCCTGCTGGTACCGCTGGACGCCAAGCGCCAGTGGTTCCGCTATCACCGCCTGCTGCGAGATTTCCTGAGCAAAAAATGCGACGCCACAAACGCCCAGCGCATCCACCGCGCTGCTGCCCATTGGCTGGCACAAGAAAAGGACTGGATCCCGGCTGTCTCGCATGCGTTGCGCGCCGGCGACACCGCGCTGGCGGTGAATATGGTGGTGCGTGCCGGAGGATGGGAGTCCGTGTTAAGCCATGGGATACGCTATGCACAAAGCCTGCTGCGGCAATTCGACGAGCCAACCCGGCGCAGCGAGCCTGATCTTTTGCTGCTCCAAGCCTACCTGCACGCCAAGCTGGGAAACCACGCGCTGGCCACTCAACTGCTGCAACTGGCACATGGTGTCATCCAGAACGACAGGCGCCTGATGCGTCCACGCCGGGAATTAGTGTGGTCGGGACAAAGATAGAGCGGGAAAACAGGAAAAAGTGCGGTGGCGAGGGCAGGAATGTTGCCTACAGGACAAGTCCGACACCGTGTGTCGGGCTTGTTCCAGTGAATCTTGGATTAGTTGTCGGGGTGTTCACTCGCTACCGAATCGGCGGCGTCCACGTCGGACATGTCTTCTTCCAGAGGCGCGTCGTCGTCCGATGGCAGAGGCACCTCGGGCTGGCGCCTGGGGTCATGCCCGGTTTCGTTGTCTGTACCACGCGTTACGCCCTGCTGGGATACGTTTCCAGGGGCCTTCTCGTCAATTTCCATGCTGGCTCTCCGTTGTGGCGCGCGGGATGTCCGTGCTTGAACATAAGAAACCCCACGGCAAGGCGAGTGCCGGGAGATGGACGAACGGTTATGTGCTGCGGTTTTTCGGGCGAGTCACTTTAAAAAGGATCTCTTCTTCGCCCTCGCCCTGGAACAACTCCTTGGCAATCACGCGGTTATCCAGCAGCTCTTGTGCCTTCTCCCACGACAGTTTGACTATCGCCTGTTTTTTGCCAGTCACCACGTACACCACGTCCATGCCCTCATTGGCGACAGCCGCCAAATAATCAGCGCGAGGCAGTGTTTCCCCAAGTTCGTACTGTTGCTGCTCAATCGGCGTGACGCCACCAATGTGAGCCAGGCGCTGAACGGTCAGCCCCATGCGTTGCCGTTCGTTTTTCAGTCTCCGACCAATTTCTTTCATCGCAAGCCTCTGCTCTGATGTCCAAAGTGCACCCGTCCGACCGGGCCCGTCTCTTCAATGGAGAAACATCCTGGCCAGAAATTCAATTTTCCTCATGGAACACATTCACAGGAAGCAGCAATAGCCGGAACGCGCGTTATCAGCTGGCCTTCACACGACCGAACCGCAGCAAAGGGGTATCAAAATATTCATCCAGTTTCATTTGTTGATGGTCGGGGCTATCGCCTTAATGCTCCAACACGAACTCGTGCACTGGAGCCAATATAATGAAAAAAAAACGCCAACCGCTACTTCAGCTCAACACCTTGGCCGTGGCACTGGCACTCGCCTTCCCGGCCATCAGCTATGCAAGCGATCAGTCAGATTCAAAAGGCTTTGTTGCGGACAGCAGCTTGAATATTCTCAACCGCAACGTGTTCTGGAACCAGAACGGCAGCATCGCCCACACCCGGGACTGGAGCCAGGCGCTGATGGCGAACTACAGCTCCGGCTTCACCCAAGGCACCGTCGGCATCGGCATTGATGCGTTTGCCGACCTGGCGTTGCGCATCGACGGCAGCACCGACCGGGCCGGCGGCCCCACCATCCCTTCCGACGCCAATGGCCATCCGGATCATGGTTACGCCAAGGCCGGCGGTGACGTCAAGTTCCGTATCTCCAATACCACCCTCAAGGTCGGTGACCTGCAGCCCACGTCACCGGTGTTCGCCACCGCCGATAACTACCTGATGCCGCAGACCGCATCGGGCTTCCAGATCGACAGCCACGAAATCACCGGCCTGAACCTGGAGGCCGGGCATTACACCTCCGGCACCGGTAACACCACCACCTCACGCAGCGGCGACATTCTCGCCAGCTATGCCGGTGTGGGGGCGGCGTCGGCCAGCTTCGCGGGTGGCAAGTACCAGTTCAGCAAGGAATTCACCGCGTCGCTGTACGGGGCGCACCTGGAAGACGTTTGGAACCAGTACTACGTCAACTTGAACCTTGTTCATCCATTGGCCGATAACCAGTCCGTCGCGCTGGACTTCAACCTCTACCGCACACTGGACGACGGCAGCGCCAAGGCCGGGACCATCGACACCACCGCAGCCTCGCTGGCGGCGGCCTACACCCTGGGCGCGCAGACCTTCACCCTCGCCGGACAGAAGGTCCATGGTGACGAGCCATTCGACTATGTCGGCTTTGGCGGCACCAACGCCGGTGTCGGTGCCGGCCGCTACGGCAACTCGATCAACCTCGCCGACTCAGTGCAGTACTCTGATTTCAACGGCCCGGGCGAGAGGTCCTGGCAGATGCGCTATGACCTGGACATGAGCACCTTTGGCGCCCCCGGCCTGAGCTTCATGGCCCGCCATATTCGCGGTGCCGGCATCGATGGAACGCATACTCCCGGCAATTCGGCCTACACCGGTTTCTATGGTGCCAATGACCAGGAACACGAAACCGACGCCGAGGTGAAATACGTCGTGCAGAGCGGCCCGGCCAAGAAGTTGAGCTTTCGCCTGCGAGAGGCTTGGCACGATGGCGATGCGAACACCGGGGGGCACCTGGTGCAGACGCGCCTGATTACCGAGTACCCGCTGAACATCTTCTAAACAGAGGGTTTGTCCGGTTGCTGGATCAGCCGGGCGCTGTGCGCGTGTCACGGGGCCCGGCTTCGTCGTGCTGTGCGTTCTCGTGGCGGTGTGCGAGCTGATCGCGCTGAACCATTTCCTTGGGCGCACGGGATAGTCGCGAATTCCTGAACCCCAGAAACGCAAAAGCCCCGCAATAGCGGGGCTTTTCAAGGTAGTTGTCGTGCCTCCCGTCTTGCTACCCCAAAGCGCAACGTAGCAGTACTTCATGCGCCGTATAGCCCGCATCCAGCAACGCAAACGACAAACCTGGCTCGCACTGCCGGCCAGCGGAATAGAAGAGGTAGGCCATGGCCAAGACTGTGCAGGAGCGCTCGGCGAAAACCGCAAGGAAGCGCGTGGCACTTGCCGAAGAAGAATTGAGGCTCAGGGTTCGCCTCGGACCCCGGCAGGCCCTGGCCGACCTGATAGAGTGGTCAGGCATTACTGAGCAGGACGAGGCGATGACGCTGATGATTCATCACCTACACGCGATGGGTTCAGCGAAATGCCAGCCGCTGCTGAATCCACCGCGCCACGAAATCGAGATATCGGAAAACGTGGCGCGGGAATTCCTCAATAAAAGCCTGCTCGCCATCCAGAAAGACCCGGGCGACGATATTATCGAGCCATCTATTTAACTGATGTCGAAGGCGTTTCGTTGGCAACAGAATCCGCAACATCTGCCGGCTGCCCAGTCTCCACGTCACGAACCTCATATCTCCACCATGACAGCGAAGAGATCCCATAGAGACCATAAGTACGGCCGCCCACGAGATCAACGGTCATTTCAATCGGAGCAGTTTGCTGTTCAGCGGTAATAAATTTACGAACTTGAATCTTATGCCTGCCTGCACCCAGTCGGTATTCGCTTTGGCGGCTCAACCAATATAGGGTTTGATCGTCGTCAATCTTAAATATTGTCAAAGATTTATCGAACTGCTGAATCGTAGCGATTTCGGAGTTTGATTTTCCTTCTGCACTTTTGTGTTCGTAATGAATACACCCGGTCAGCGTGAAGCTGAACAAAATCATTGCTATAAAGCGCCAAAAAATCTCGTGTCGCATCAATGCTCCTTATAGGCTCAAATCCAAGGTGTGGATCGATACCTTATCCTTTTCCAAAATCCCATCCTACTCGCAGCATCCGGTAACGGTCGGGCACGGCTGGGTGAAATTGGCACTTTGGGATGTAGCTAGACCTTCACTGCGCTCTTGATAATCCAAACACCAAACAGAACAAACACTGCTGATTTAGCCACGTCGAACAGAGAATCTCTTCCAGCAAACAACTCGAAAGCCGAAAATAGTAGTGAGATCGTCCCTACTACCACCAAACCATAACCAACCGGGCGCACGTACTTGGGGAACATCTATTCATCTCCATGATAAAACAGAAATTGTAAATTTTCCCGCCCAGTAACGCCATCAATCATTCAGCCTCCATCCGATATCACGGAGGGCGGCGCTTGACTGGAGATAATTCATGAGCGACCAGTTCTACCTGCAAGACAGTCGCAGCCACGCCTACGTCGGCGATGGATTGTCCTTCTGGGGCTTTGGCGGCTCTGGATATGTCACCGACCTGGCCAAGGCCCAGGTGTTCACCCGGGACGGCGCTTGCGATCACCGCGACACTGACATTCCGTGGCCCAAGGCCTACGTCGATGCCCGGGCGCGTATTGGTGTCGACTGCCAGCGTGTGACGTTGAGCGAGGTGCTGGACCAACACCCCGACGCAGCCGAGTTTTACATCCAGAAGCCGCAGTGCTGAAACGGCAACAACCTGATTTGGCTTTGCGAAGATGGCGTGTTCACAAGCGACCTTTCCAAGGCTGTGGTGATGCCGAGGGCCCACACCGTCACCTGGATCGGCAAGCTCGGCCAATCAGGCGCGGTGGTCTGGCCCAAGCCCTACATCGACGCGCATAGCCGCAGTTTGGTCGAACGCGATGACGTGAACATCAAGGAAGCCCTGCGCGGTACCGGAATCAAGTTGGCCAAGCCGAAGAAGCCAAAAATAATGATGTTCAATTGCGACGGCTGCGGCCGGCTCATCAGTGACGCGCGGCGCTATCGGGAAGACTGCCGGAACTGCGGGGCGAGCAACACTCCTTGATCCGGCTCCATGCCGGTCACCCGTAATACCCCATATCAACGAATTGCGCCATCAGCAGAGTCAGGAAAAGCCTTATGGAAATCGTCTGCCAAGGACAGCAAATCGTTTGACTTGGGCATATCAGAACCCAAAATTATAGTATTAGTTTCCGCCTGTTCAAAAACCGCTTTGAATTCCGGCGCGGGATTTTTTCCAACTATAAATTTAAAGAAAATCCCGAGAACGTCAAACTCGTGCAGGCAACACCCAGCCTCCTCAATACAGGCTGGAAACCTCAACAACCTATGAAGATTATAGTTAGTGTTGAGGGTTACAATTAATCAAACGTCTTTGATGGCATCAGTATTGCCAAGAAGATAATCTTTAAATCTACCTTCATACAATCGCCCCAGCGTTCCTTTATGTATGGATGGATGTGATCCCCAATCCCAAACGTTGGAACGCCAAACAACGCTTGCACCGAAGTAAAACAGACTTTCTAAAATATCCGCTTTGATTTCAACAGGGTTGAAGAGAGAGAAATTTGGGCTTGACTGGGTTGATACACTCGACAAAAGCTGCTCCAACAATGGGAAATTAGTGTGAGTCGCCCACATTTTGGATACTGGCCCCTCCCCTCGCTTAGAGAATATTTCCGTCTAGAGAGTAGATAAGCGGGGCAGTGATCGTAATCGGGCCATCTTTCATTAAATCGGCTGGTGGTTTTGGCAGTGGCTGGGCGCGACGGATTAACCCTAAAGTGGCCGCGTCCAAGTCCACATTGCCTGAACTTTGTATCAGCTCATAAGAAACGACATTCCCGTCGCCATCTATCGTGAAACGCAGTTGGTTTGTGCCTTCAACCCCGGCCAATTGTGAGGCGATCGGGTAACTTTTGAATTTATTCAAATGAGCCACAAGCCCT